>DATGTG010000214.1:0-2160 GCA_035301965.1 Wenzhouxiangella sp.
CTTTCTTCCGGACGGCGGCAGGTGATCGAACTTTTCGATTTCGGGGAAGGAGATATCCACCACCGGCTGTTTCTTGCTGCGCACCTGATCCAGCATCTTGGGCAGCCGGTGAATGGTCTGGGGGCCAAAAACCATGTCCACAAAAGGCGAGCGGCTGATGATGTTCTCCCCTTCCTGGCTGGCCACGCAGCCGGCAACACCGATGACCACATCGGGACGCTCTTCCTTGATGGGCCGCCAGCGACCCAGCTGTGAAAAAACCTTTTCCTGCGCTTTTTCACGAATTGAGCAGGTGTTGATCAGAATGACGTCCGCTTCTGCCTCATCATCGGTCAGAACCATGTCGTGGGAAGCGGCCAGCGCAGCGGCCATCTTCTCCGAGTCGTACTCGTTCATCTGACAACCGTGCGTCTTGATGTACAGCTTTTCGGCCATGAGTCGTTCAGTCTTTCATTCGGCTCATCATTCTAACGCAGCCCCGCCGGCGGTGGCGAATGCCGGCGCGCCGCTTTTAAAGCGTATTCTGCGAGTGATCCGGCAGCTCAGTTCATACGGAATGGTTCCGGCCAGGGCGGCGGCCTTCTCGATGGGCACCCCGCTGCCCCAAACCACGACGGGATCGCCGATGCGGGCGTCGGGGCAGTGGCTCAGGTCAATGGTGATCATGTCCATGGATACCCGCCCGGCCAGCCGGCAGCACCGGTTTCCGACCTGCACCGGTGCGCCATCGGGCATGTGGCGCGGGTAGCCGTCGCCATAGCCGATGGAGGCCACTCCGACCTTCATGTTGCGGTCGGCAACAAAGCGGGCGCCATAGCCGATGCTTTCGCCCGCCTTCACCGTGTTGATGGCAATCAGTTCGGCCGTCAGCGTCATGGCGGGCCGCAGCCCGATATCGCGCCCGGCCTGTCCGCTCAGGGGCGAAATGCCGTACAGAACCAGACCTGCACGCACCCATTCAAAATGGGCCTGCGGCATGTTGATCAGGCCGGCGGAGTTGACCAGGCAGCGCTGCCCGCCGAGCGTTTGGGACAGCCGCTCAAAAACGTCAAGCTGACGCCGGGTCAGAGGGTGCGTCGGCGCCTCGGCGCAGGCCAGGTGCGAAACCAGACTGACCTGTTCAACCCCTTTCATGTTCTGAAGCCGCCGGTGAACCGGCGCAGCGTTTTCAGGCGCAATGCCCAGCCGGTGCATGCCGGTGTCGACCTTCAGCCAGATCCTGCCGGTGGGAATCCGTCCGTAACGTTCGAGCACGTCCAGCTGGGACTCGTGATGCACCACCAGCTCAACGTTCAGATCGTCGGCCACAGCCAGGTCGCCAAAGCGCGAAACGCCTTCCAGCAATACAACCGGCAGGCCGTTGCCCAGCCGCCTGATTGCCCTGGCCTCCTCCAGGGTTGCCACAGCCAGCATGTCGGCCTGCTTGAGAGCCGGCAGGCACAGGTCGATCCGGTGCCCGTAGGCGTCGGCCTTGACCACGGCCATTACCCTGCTGTCGGGTGCCCTGTTGCGCACCCAGTCAAGGTTGTGCGCAACTGCCGCCGGGTCAATATAGGCAATGGTGTTGCGGGCCATGGATTGCCGGGGTCAGTCGTCCTGGCCGTAGTAGTCCGGAGTGAAATCCCGAAAGCGGACAAACTCGCCCTGGAAGGCCAGCTTGAAGCTGCCCGTTGCGCCGTTGCGGTGCTTCCCGATGATGATTTCCGCCGTGCCCTTGTGCTCGGAATCCTCGTTGTAAACCTCATCGCGGTAGATGAACAGAATCAGATCGGCATCCTGTTCAATGGCGCCGGATTCACGCAGGTCGGCCATGCGCGGGCGCTTGTCCGGCCGCTGTTCCACCGCCCGGTTGAGCTGCGAGAGCGCAATGACCGGCACGTTTATCTCTTTTGCCAACGCTTTAAGACTTCTGGATATCTCGCTGATTTCGTTGGTTCTGTTCTCCGACTTTCCGTGAACCCGCATGAGCTGGAGGTAGTCGATCATGATCAGCCCGATGTCGTGCTCGCGCTTCATGCGCCGCGCCCGGGCACGCAAATCGGTGGGCGTCAGTGCCGGTGTCTGGTCAATAAAGATATTGGCCTCTTTCAGCATATTCATGGACGAACGCAGGTTGACCCAGTCCTGGCCTTCCAGCTGCCCGCTGCGCAGGCGCTCCTG
>DATGTG010000215.1:0-2398 GCA_035301965.1 Wenzhouxiangella sp.
CCACAGCCACCATGCAGGATATTCTGCGCTACACGCGCGATGCCTGGGGGCCACACAGTCCAATAACGCTCAGCTCAATACAAAACCTTGCCAGCTTGTATCTGCGCACCGACCAGCCCGATCGGGCACTTCAGGAAATTGAAACGGTCATCACCTGGCGGGAACGGCTTTTGGGCGAGCATCACTCCGACGTCACTTCGGCGCGTTTTCTGGCCGCAAAAGCCGCGCTGGCCGCAGAGCAGAGCGATCGGGCGCTGAGTGTTTTGACGCCCGTTCTCAATCACCAGCTTGAAACGCTGGAACCCGACAATGCCCGCCTTCTGCAAACACTGCGTCTGACTGCTGATATCCACAAGCAGCTGGGCGACACGACACCGGAGCGGGATCTGCGCCGACAGGCGGCCAACCCGTTCATCGACAGCGGCGAACAGCCGGGCCCGGCGGATATTTCCTCGGCCCTGCGCCTGCTTGAGCTGTACCAGGACGATGAACGAGCCGGCCCCGCGGAAACGCTTGTGCGCGCCATTGAGCGCTGGCTGGATGCCGGCGGCGATGAGCTCGACGAGCTGCGTCAGCGCTACCGCCAGATGGTCGAAAACAGACTGGCGCAGCAGTAGCACGCCTGACCACCGGCGCTGCTTGCAAAGGCTGCAGCCGGCCTGACGGACAAGTCAGGCGAAAAGCAAACCATCTTCGGCATTACAGACTTCTGCGCAAAAGCTGCGCGTTGATGGCCACAACAATGGTGCTCAGCGACATGAGCACAGCGCCGACCGCCGGATGCAGCAAAAACCCTATCGGCGCGAGCACGCCGGCCGCCAGCGGCAGGGCCAGAATGTTATAGCCCGCCGCCCACCACAGGTTCTGGACCATTTTGCGGTAGGTGGCGCGGCTCAGTTCAACAATGGCCGCAACATCGCGCGGGTCGCTGCGCACCAGCACCACATCGCCGGCTTCCACAGCCACATCGGTGCCGGCACCAATGGCAATGCCGACATCGGCCGCCACCAGCGCCGGTGCATCGTTGACGCCATCGCCCACCATGGCCACACGCTTTCCATCATCCTGCAGCGCCCTTATTTTGGACACCTTGTCCTCGGGCAGAACCTCGGCAAACACTGCATCAATGCCCAGTTCCGCAGCCACAGCCTCGGCCACTGCCTGCGAGTCACCGGTCAGCATGGCCACCTCCAGACCCCGCTGGTGCAGGCTGTCAATGGCCTCGGCGGATTCCGGACGAACGGCGTCGGCAATGGCAAACACGGCCAGCGCCCGAATGCCTTCAGGATTGACTTCAGAATCGCCCTCAATATCGTTCTCAAGCAGATAAATGGCCGATTGTCCGCTGTCTGCCGCCGCCTGCGCCGCGCGCGCAAGCGCCTGCGGCGGCTCAACCTTGAGCTGACGCAGCAGCCCGGGCCCGCCAACATGAAATTTCCGCCCTTCACCCGCTGCGCGCACACCGCGGCCGGGCAGGGATTTGAAACTTTGCGACCCGGGCACGCTGACCCCTTCTTCCCGGGCGCTCGCCAGCAGCGCGTCCGCGATGGGATGCTCGGCATCCTGCTGAACGGCGGCGGCCAGGCGCAGCGCCTCTTTTCTGTCCAGGCCCTTCACCGCTTCATAATCAATCACCCGGTGCGATCCGAGCGTCAGCGTTCCCGTCTTGTCAAACACCACCGTATTGAGCAGGCGGGCGTCTTCCAGCCCGCGGCGATCGCGCACCAAAAGCCCGTGTCGTGCCCCCACAGAGGTGGAAATGGCGATGACCAGGGGAATGGCCAGGCCCAGCGCGTGCGGGCAGGCGATGACCAGTACCGTCACCACCCGTTCGATGATGAAATTCCACTCCCGGCCCACCAGCAGCCAGGCAAAAGCGGTCACAACAGCGGCGCCAACGGCAACAATGGCCAGATAAAACGCCGCACGATCTGCCAGTGCCTGGGCCCGCGAGCGCGATGACTGAGCGTCTTCAACCAAACGCATGATGCCCGCCAGTGCGGTCTTGTCCCCCGTCCCGGTCACCTCCACGCGCAGCGAGCCCTGACCGTTGACCGAACCGGCAATCACCCTGTCACCGGCGCTCTTGCCCACCGGCCTGGACTCGCCGGTGATCATGGACTCATTGAGGGCGCTTTTGCCTTCCAGCACCTTGCCGTCGGCAGGCACGCCGGCCCCGGGCCGGATCAGAACCACATCGCCCTGGCGCAGTTCGTCAACCGGCACCTCGCGGGTGCTGCCGTCGCGGGCCAGCCGCACGGCCATGTCGGGAAGCAGCCTGGCCAGCTCTCTGAGCGCCCCCTGGGCCTGGGTGATGGAGCGCATTTCTATCCAGTGACCCAGCAGCATGATGGCCACAAGCGTGGCCAGCACCCACCACAGATCCATGCCCTCGACG
>DATGTG010000216.1:0-16791 GCA_035301965.1 Wenzhouxiangella sp.
CTACGCCATGCCCTTCATGTTTTTCGTCATTTTGCTCATGGTGGTTTTCGGCCGCAACATATTTCTGATCTTTGTGGCCATAGGCGCCATCAACTGGCTTGACATGGCGCGCATTGTGCGCGGCCAGACGCTCAGCCTCAAGAACAAGGACTTTGTCGAGGCGGCCCGCGCCAGCGGGGCGACCGAGTGGCAGGTCATCAGGCGTCATATTGTTCCCAACCTGCTGGGCGTGGTGATTGTCTATGTCACGCTGACCATTCCGCAGGTTATTCTGGTCGAGAGCTTTCTGAGCTTTCTGGGCCTGGGTGTGCAGGAGCCTTTGACGTCGTGGGGCGCGCTGGTCAACGAGGGCGCCCAGGAAATGGAGATTGCGCCCTGGTCGCTGTTTTTCCCGGCCGGCTTTCTGGCCGTAACGCTTTTTGCCTTCAACTTTCTGGGCGACGGGCTGCGTGACGCGCTTGACCCCAAGGACAGGCTTTGAAACAAAATCTGATGGACAACCTGCATGGCCCTGCTTGAAGTCGACAATCTGACCGTTTCGTTCGATACGCCCGATGGCGTGGTGCACGCCGTCAACGGTCTGGCATTTGAGCTTGAACCCGGTGAAACCCTGGGGCTGGTCGGCGAGTCGGGCTCGGGCAAGACCCAGACGGCGCTGGCCATCATGGGGCTGCTGGCCGAAAACGGCCGCGCCGGCGGTTCGGTGATGTTTCGTGGCCAGGAACTTCTGGGCATGTCGCCGTCGGAGCTCAGCCGCGTGCGCGGCTCCAAGATCTCGATGATCTTCCAGGACCCGATCAGCTCGCTCAACCCCTACATGAGCATAGGCGACCAGCTGATCGAGGTGCTGGTCTATCACCGCAACCTCAAGCGCCGCGCGGCCCGCGAGCGCGCGGTTGAAATGCTGCGACTGGTGCAGATCAATGACCCCGAGCAGCGCATGCGCCAGTTTCCACACGAGCTGTCCGGCGGCATGTGCCAGCGCGTCATGATTGCCATGGGCCTGCTGTGCCAGCCCGATCTGCTGATTGCCGACGAGCCGACCACGGCGCTGGATGTGACGGTGCAATCACAGATCAACACCCTCATGGGCGAGCTTTCAACCAAGTCCTCAACGGCCATTTTGCTCATTACCCACGACCTGGGTGTGGTGGCCGGGCTGTGCGACCGGGTGCTGGTGATTTATGCTGGCACCGAAATGGAAAGCGCCGGCGTACACGAGCTGTTTGCCGACCCCCAGCATCCGTACACCAAAGGGCTGCTCGATTCGGTGCCGCGGCTTGACCGCGACCAGTCGGGAATACTCCAGGCCATTCCGGGCAACCCGCCCAATCTGCTTGAGGTGCCGCAGGGCTGTCCGTTTCGCGATCGCTGTCCGTATGCCTGGGACAAATGCCGCACCATGCCGGAGCTGAGGGAAATTGGCGAGGGACGTTTCAAGCGTTGCCATCTGGACAGCCTGCCGCCCGGCAAGGAGAGTGGGTGATGGCTGATCCCGTGTTGCAGGTGCGAGACCTTGAGGTCAGTTTTCGGGTTGATACCGGCACGTTTTTCAGGCGCAATTATCAGCGCATTCGCGCGGTCAACGGCATCAGTTTTGATGTCCACCGGGCCGAGACGCTGGGCATCGTGGGCGAGTCGGGCTGCGGAAAATCCACCCTGGCGCGGGCCATTTTGGGCCTCAAGCGCGCCCGGCGCGGCCAGATTCTGTGGCGCGGCGAGGACCTGACGCAGGCAAGCGAGGAGGCCCTGCGCCGCAAGCGGCGTGAAATCCAGCTGATATTTCAGGATCCGTCCGGCTCTTTGGATCCGCGCATGTCGGTGGGCACCATCATTGCCGAACCCCTCAAAACCTTTTATCCGTCCATGTCGCGGCTGCAGGTGCGTGAGCGGGTCATGGGCATCCTGAAAATGGTGGGCCTGGGGCCGGAATACATCAACCGCTATCCGCACGAAATGTCCGGCGGCCAGTGCCAGCGCGTCGGCATTGCCCGTGCCCTGGTGGTCAATCCCCGGCTGGTGGTGTGCGACGAGCCGGTCAGCGCACTTGATGTGTCCATACAGGCGCAGATCGTCAACCTGCTCAAGGACCTGCAGAAAAAGCTGCGCCTGTCGCTGATTTTCATTGCCCATGACCTGTCCATCGTCCGGCACGTGTCCGACCGGGTTCTGGTCATGTACATGGGCAAGGTCATGGAGCTGGCCGGCCGGGATGAGATTTATCACCAGCCGCGCCATCCCTATACGCGGGCGCTGATCGAGTCGGTGCCCATTCCCGACCCGGTGCGCGAGCGTGCGCGGGCGCGCCGGTCGCTCAAGGGCGACACCCCGTCACCGCTCAACCCGCCATCGGGCTGCGTGTTTCGCACCCGCTGTCCGTTTGCCACCGAAATCTGCGCCACGGATGTGCCGGCGCTGGAAACGCTCGAGGGCGGGCACCAGGTGGCCTGCCATCATCATCGCGATCTGCCGCCGATGAAGGCGGTCAGCTCGGCGGGTGATGACAGGGCGGTGGCGGAATGAGCCGGTCGTTGATTGAGGCGGCGCTGCAGTCGGGCCTTCAGGCGCTGGACCTGGAGCTGAGCGCTGTCCAGCAGTCACGGCTGGTCGACTACATTGAACTGCTGGCGCACTGGAATCGCGCATTCAACCTGACCGCCATCACCGATCCGGTGGAGATGGTCCACCGGCACCTGATTGACAGCCTGGCGGTTTTGCCGTGGATTGAAGGCAGTCTTGTTGTTGATGCCGGCACCGGCGCAGGTCTTCCCGGGGTGCCGCTGGCCATCGCCCGGCCGGACACGAAATTTGTGCTGGTCGACAGCAACGGCAAGAAAATCCGCTTTTTGCGCCAGGTCAGGCGCGAGCTTGGTCTGACAAATATCGAGCCCGTGCAGATGCGCCTGGAGGACTGGCGCCCCGAACGGCTGCCCGCCCAGGTGGTGGCGCGCGCGCTTGCACCGCTGCCGCGCCTGGTCGAACAGACCGGTTTTCTTTTGTCAGGCGGCGCTGTCCTGCTGGCCATGAAGGGCCGGCTTGCAAAGGAGGAGTGCGAACCGCTGGCGGGTGCGTACAATATCCAGCCTGTGGAACTGAATGTACCCGGCGCGGAAACCGTCCGCAAACTGGTCATCGTGAGGAAAAAATGACAGCACGTCGAGCCACCATACTGGCCATTGCCAATCAGAAGGGCGGCGTGGGCAAGACCACCACGGCGCTCAATCTTGCCGCCGGGTTGGCCGAGCTGGAACAGCGCGTGCTGCTGGTGGACAGCGATCCGCAGGGCAATGCCACCACCGGCTGCGGCGTCCATCTTGAAGAGGGTCAGCCCACCCTGTGCGAGGTGCTGCTTGGCGAGGCCGCCGTTGGCGAGACTGTGATCGAGGTCGAGGCCATGGGGCTTGATCTGCTGCCGTCCAGCGGCGATCTGACCGTGGCCGAGGTGCGTCTGATGGAGGTTGACGAGCGCGCTGTTGTGCTGCGCTCGGCCCTGGCCAACGCCGCATCGCGCTATCATCACATCATCATCGACTGCCCACCGGCGCTTAACGTGCTGACGCTCAATGCGCTGACGGCGGCCGATTCAGTGCTCATCCCCATGCAGTGCGAATATTACGCCCTTGAGGGGCTCACCGCCTTGCTGAACACCATTGAGCAGATCCGCAATTCGGTCAATCCGGATCTGGAAATCGAGGGGCTGGTGCGCACCATGTATGACGTGCGCAACAATCTTTCAGGCGCGGTTTCGCGCCAGCTGGCCGAGCATTTTGGCGACCGCCTGTACGCCACGGTGGTGCCGCGCAACGTGCGCGTTGCCGAGGCGCCCAGCCACGGCCAATCGGTGATTCATTACGATCGGGAGTCGCGCGGAGCGGTGGCCTACATGGGGCTGGCCGGTGAATATCTGCGTCGCCAGGGCCGGCCGGTGCCGGCGCCTGCCCAAACAACCATGGAATCACGCATCTGATCCGGGAGCGTATCTGAATGGCTGCTTCAAAAAGCAAAAATCCACTGGGGCGCAATCTGGATGCGCTGCTGGGCCAGACACGTGCGGCCGCCGAAAAATCGGGCCGCGCCCGGTACGAGGCCGAGCTCAAGCAGCTGCCGCTTGATGTCATCGAGCCGGGCCGCTATCAGCCCCGCTCGGCCATGGACCCCGACCGCCTGGAGGAGCTGGCGGCCTCGATTCGTGAACAGGGTCTGGTGCAGCCGGTGGTGGTGCGGCCGCTGGCAGCCCGCGGCCGCTATGAGCTGATCGCCGGCGAACGCCGCTGGCGTGCCTGCCGCATGGCCGGCCTGGGAACCATTCCGGCGCTGATCAGGGAGATTGCCGACGAGGCCACGCTGGCCCTGGCGCTGATTGAAAACATCCAGCGCGAGGACCTCAATCCGCTTGAGGAGGCCGTGGCGCTGCGGCGATTGATTGACGAGTTTGATTTGACCCACGAGCAGGCGGCCACCAGCGTTGGCCGTTCAAGAGCGGCGGTCAGCAACCTGCTGCGTCTTCTTGATCTGGCGCCCGAGGTGCGCGCGCTGGTTGAGCAGGATCTCCTTGATATGGGCCATGCCAGAGCCCTGCTGTCGCTTGACAGGGACGATCAGGTGCGCGTGGCCCACGAGGCCGTGGACAAGGGGCTGTCGGTGCGCCAGGTTGAGGTTTTGGTCAGGCGACTGCGCGAAGGCGAGGCGCCGTCCGGGCGGGCGCCGGCGACCAAGTCGGCCGACATCCGCAAGCTTGAAGAGGAGCTGACCGAGACCCTGTGCGCCCCGGTCAGTCTGCGCCATTCAAGCTCGGGCAAGGGCCAGCTGACCATCCGCTACACCAGCCTTGACGAGCTCGACGGGCTGCTGGAGCGCTTCAGGCGCTGAACGCGCCGCTGTTGCGGGCAACTTGTCTTGCCGAACGGGAACGGTGCCTGCTATAATAGTGGAGATTTGTCGCCACCGAATGATGCCCGAGGCGTTGCGGTGGCGTTTTGCCGCCCCCGAGTCGGGTTTGTGTTTTGGCGGCAGGCTGCCGGGTAGAACGAGCCGTGCAACAGGGTTTCGCACATTTCATGCTCTGGATGATTCGGCTGCAGGCCGTGCTGGCCCTGCTGGGTGCCTTTGGCTGGGCGCTGAGCAACAACGCTCAGCTTAGTCTGGCTGCACTGGCGGGCGGCGCGATAGGCATGGCGCTGACTGCGGTCAGCGCGCTGCGGGTCGGTGTGACCCGGGACGCCAGGCCCGAAGTGATGCTTGGCGGCTTTTATCGCGGCATGGCGCTAAAGATGGTGCTGGCGCTGATCGTGTTTGTCATCGTTGCGCGATGGTATCCCGATCGGTTTTTGCCGGTGATGACAGGCTACGCAGCAACCCTGCTGGCCTACTGGATTGCGTTGTGGCGCCTGGCGCGCGCAGCGTCTTGAGGTAGAAAAAGTTTAAGGACGACTCGATCGTGAATTTTTTCAGTGCCGCTTCCGGGCCGACTCCATCCGAATACGTATTGCACCATCTTGAGCACTTCAAGATTGGCGAAGGGATATGGACCCTGCATCTGGACACCATGTTCTTCTCCATCGTGCTGGGCGCACTGATGATCTGGGTCATGTGGTCGGTGGCTCGCCGGGCCACCAGCGGCGTGCCCGGCCGGCTGCAGGGGTTCATCGAGGTGCTGTTCGAGTTTGTCGACAACTCGGTCAAGGAAACCTTCCACGGCCCGCGCCAGTTTGTTGCGCCGCTGGCGCTGACCATCTTCACCTGGGTTCTGCTGTGGAACACCATGGACCTCATACCGGTCGACTATCTCGGCCTGATTGCCTACAAGCTGTTTGGCATCGAGTATCTGCGCGCCGTGCCTTCCGCCGAAGTCAACGCGCCTTTTGCCCTGTCGCTTTCCGTGCTGGTTCTGATTGTGATCTACGGCATCAAGGGCCACGGCCTGGGTGGGTACAGCAAGGGACTTTTGACCACGCCGTTTGGCAAAAACCCGCTGCTGTGGATTCCCAACTTCCTGCTCAATATCGTTGAGCTGATTTCCAAGGCGGTGTCTTTGGCCCTGCGACTGTTCGGCAACCTGTACGCCGCTGAAATCATTTTTGTGCTGATTGCCCTGCTGCCGTGGTGGATACAGTTCATCCCCGGCGGCATGTGGGCGGTGTTCCATCTGCTGGTGGTGCCCCTGCAGGCATTCATTTTCATGATTCTGACCATCGTCTATCTGACGCTGGCCTATGAAGAGCATTAAGTCAGTCAACAACCCGTAACCAACAACAGTCAAACACTTATCAGGAGAACGAAAGTGGAGTTTATTGCACAAATCCAGGCGAATACCGCGCTTGCCATCGGCCTGATCTTTGCCAGCTCGGCCCTTGCCGCCGGCCTTGGCTTCGGCATGCTGGGCGGCAAGTATCTTGACAGCGCAAGCCGTCAGCCCGAGCTTGCAGGCATGCTGCTGGTGCGCATGTTCATCATTGCCGGTCTGCTTGACGCCCTGCCGATTATCGGTGTGGCATTCGGCGCGCTGCTGATGTTCGCCAACCCGCTGCTGGGCCCTGTCAGCTAACAGCCGCTCGGCCCCGGGCCGCTTTTGAAGTGACGTCTATCTGGAACAACAGCTAGGGAATAGCAATGGATATTTCGCTGGGAACTCTGATTGGTGAAGCCGGAACCTTCCTGGTGCTGGTTTTTGTCACCATGAAGTTCGTCTGGCCGCCGGTCATGAACGCCATGGAAGAGCGGCGCCGCAAGATCGCCGAAGGCCTGGCGCATTCGGAGCAGGCTGAAGTGGCGCTTGAAAAGGCCAATGCCGAAGCCGAAGGGATCATCCGCGAAGCGCGGCAAAAGGCTGGCGAGATCATAGAGCAGGCCAGCCAGCGGAGCAGCCAGATTGTCGAGCAGGCCAAGCAGGAAGCGGTGGTCGAGCGCGATCGTCAGGTCGAAGCGGCCGAAGCGGAAATCAAGCTGGCCACCAGTCAGGCCCGCGAAGCCCTGCGCGAGCGGCTTGCAGAGCTGGCGGTTACCGGCGCCGGTCGCATCATCGACAAGGAAATTGATGACAGCAGCCACCGCGAAATGCTTGACCAGCTGGCGGCGGAGCTCTAAACGATGCTCAATCGCACGACACTGGCCCGCCCCTATGCCCGCGCCGCTCTCTCGGCCGCGCGGGACGCCAACGAGCTGTCCGAATGGAGCCACAGGCTGGCGCTGGCGGCTGAAATTGCCGGCAATGAGCAGGTCAGGCAGCTTGGCGGAGACCCGCGCGTGGGGGGAGACCGGATGCTGGCGCTGATGAGCGATGTGGCCGGTGACCGCTTCAACGACAGTTTCATCAACTTCTTGCGGGTGATCATCACCAACGACCGACTGTCGCTTCTGCCCGAAATAGCCGCGCTTTACGAGCAGTACCGACGCGAGGCCGAAGCGCAGATTCGGGTCGAGGTGATCTCGGCCCGCCCGCTTGACGACGAGCAGGCCAGCGCGCTTGCAAAGCGGCTGAAGGCCCGATTCGATCGCGAAGTGGACCTGCACGTTGAAGTGGACGAGTCACTGGTTGGCGGCGCCATCATTCGCGCCGGCGACATGGTGATTGACGGCAGCGTGC
Organism: Wenzhouxiangella sp.; assembly: GCA_035301965.1. Classification (GTDB taxonomy): domain Bacteria; phylum Pseudomonadota; class Gammaproteobacteria; order Xanthomonadales; family Wenzhouxiangellaceae; genus Wenzhouxiangella. The sequence goes on from DATGTG010000216.1 coordinate 7,583, forward strand.
GCGGACGGCTCAGGCAGCTTGAGCGACAGCTCGGCGTATAGGTATTTTGATGGGTTGCTACCCAGGCGAATGCCGGCAACCACAACGAATTATGAAGTTCAAGGATTGAACCATGCAGCAGACCCTCAACCCGACTGAAATTTCAGAGCTGATCCGCAAACGCGTCGAACAGTTCGAAGTCACCTCCCAGGCGCGCACCGAAGGCACGGTGGTCAGCGTTTCCGACGGGATTTGTCGCCTCCACGGCCTGGCCGATGCCATGCAGGGCGAAATGATCGAGTTTCCGGGCGACACCTACGGCCTGGCTCTCAACCTTGAGCGCGATTCGGTCGGTGCGGTTGTCATGGGTGACTACACCCATATCAAGGAAGGCGACACCGTACGCTGCACCGGCCGCATTCTGGAAGTGCCGGTTGGTGAGGCACTGCTGGGTCGCGTGGTGGGTTCACTTGGAAACCCCATTGACGGCAACGGGCCCATCGATACCGACCGGACCGAGCCGATTGAAAAGATTGCCCCGGGCGTGATTACCCGCCAGGGCGTCGATCAGCCGATTCAAACCGGGCTGAAATCCATTGATGCCATGGTTCCCATCGGCCGCGGCCAGCGTGAGCTGATCATCGGCGACCGCCAGACCGGCAAGACCGCCGTGGCCATTGATGCCATCATCAACCAGAAGGGCACTGGCATCAAATGCATCTATGTGGCTGTTGGCCAGAAGGCCTCGTCAGTGGCTGCCGTGGTGCGCAAACTTGAAGAGCACGGTGCCATGGAGCACACCATCGTGGTGGCTGCCAACGCGTCCGAATCGGCCGCGCTGCAGTACATCGCCCCTTACGCCGGCTGCGCAATGGGCGAGTACTTCCGCGATCGCGGTGAAGACGCGCTGATTGTTTATGACGACCTGACCAAGCAGGCCTGGGCCTATCGCCAGGTGTCCTTGCTGCTGCGTCGTCCGCCGGGCCGTGAAGCTTATCCGGGTGATGTGTTCTATCTGCACTCACGTCTGCTGGAGCGGGCCTCGCGGGTCAACACCGACTTTGTCGAGCGTGCGACCAACGGTGAGGTCAAGGGCAAAACCGGTTCACTGACCGCCCTGCCCATTATTGAAACCCAGGCAGGCGACGTGTCGGCATTTGTGCCCACCAACGTCATTTCAATTACCGACGGCCAGATCTTTTTGGAAACCGACCTGTTCAACGCCGGTGTGCGTCCGGCCATCAATGCCGGGTTGTCGGTTTCACGTGTTGGTGGTGCGGCCCAGACCAAGATCATCAGAAGACTGGGCGGCGGCGTTCGCCTGGCCCTGGCCCAGTATCGTGAACTGGAGGCTTTCTCCCAGTTTGCCTCCGACCTTGATGAAGCCACCCGCAAGCAGCTTGAGCGCGGCCAGCGCATCATGGAGCTGATGAAGCAGGCCCAGTACAGCCCGCTGTCGGTGGCCGACATGGCCGTCAGCCTGTTTGCAGGCAACGAGGGCTACCTCGACGACCTGTCGCTCGACAAGGTGGTGTCATTCGAAAACGCGCTGCGTGACTACATGAATGCCAGCCACAAGGATCTGCTCGACAAGATCAACGAGTCGGGTGACTGGAATGACGAGCTTGAGTCGGCCATGCGCTCCGCGGTTGACGAGTTCAAGAAGACCGGCAGCTGGTAACAGCGGCCGCAGTCAGCACAAAAGGCCCCCACGGAATCAGGACCTGGAAAAAAGATGAGCGGATCAAGAGAAATTGTCGGTCAGATCAAAAGCGTGCAGAACACCCGCAAGGTGACCAGCGCGCTGGAGATGGTTTCAGCCAGCAAGATTCGCAAGGCCCAGGATTTGATGCAGGCATCAAGGCCCTATGCGCGCATGATGCGCCAGGTCATTGGCCATCTGGCCCATGCCAGCCCCGAATACAAGCACCCTTTCACGGTTGAGCGTGAAGAGCCCAAAAGAGTGGCCTATATTGTGCTGGCCACCGACCGCGGACTGTGCGGGGGACTCAACAGCAACCTGTTCCGCCAGCTGCTGGGCGATTTTCAGGACTGGCAGGAAAAGGGTGTTGAAATCACCACGGTGCTGGTCGGACGCAAGGCAGCCCAGTTTTTCCGCCGGCTCAAGGTGGATGTGGCGGCCGCCACCCAGGACCTGGGCGAGCAGCCGCGGCTTGAAAGCCTCATCGGAGCGGTCAAGGTGGTTCTTGACGGCTACCGCGAAGGCGAAATCGACCGTGTTTTCCTGTGCTACAACCAGTTTGTAAACACCATGACCCAGCGCCCGGTGGCCGAGCCCCTGCTGCCCCTGCCGCCCGCTGAAGAAGAGGACATGCGGCAAAACTGGGACTATCTTTACGAGCCCGATGCCGAACAGCTGCTTGATGATGTTCTCATCCGCTATATCGAGTCGCTGGTTTATCAGGCTGCGCTTGAAAACGTGGCCAGTGAGCAGGCTGCACGCATGGTGGCCATGAAGAGCGCCTCCGACAACGCCAGCGGCCTGATCGAGGATTTGCAGCTGGCCTATAACAAGGCGCGCCAGGCGGCCATTACCCAGGAAATCTCGGAGATTGTCGGCGGCGCAGCCGCTGTTTGATGTCCCGAACTTGTTGAACTACATGCTGCCGGCAACAGCAGCACGACAATACAAACATCAGGATTGATGAAAATGAGCAAAGGCAAGATTGTCCAGATCATCGGTGCGGTAGTCGACGTGGAGTTCCCGCGTGGCGAGGTGCCAAAGGTTTATGACGCGCTGATCGTCGATGATGCCGACGTCATGCTTGAAGTCCAGCAGCAGCTGGGTGACGGCGTTGTGCGCACCATTGCGCTGGGCACCACCGACGGCCTGACCCGCCATCGCGACGTCACCAATACCGGCAAGCCCATCAGCGTGCCGGTGGGTGAAAAGACGCTGGGACGGATCATGGACGTCATGGGCAATCCTGTCGATGAAGCCGGAGAAATCGGTGCCGAGGAACACTGGCCCATTCACCGCAAGGCCCCCTCGTTTGAAGAGCAGGCCGCCAGCGACGAGCTTCTGGAAACCGGCATCAAGGTCATCGACCTGGTGTGCCCGTTTGCCAAGGGCGGCAAGGTTGGCCTGTTTGGCGGCGCCGGCGTGGGCAAGACCGTCAACATGATGGAGCTTATCCGCAACATCGCCATTGAGCACTCGGGCTATTCCGTATTTGCCGGCGTGGGTGAGCGCACCCGCGAAGGAAACGACTTCTATCACGAGATGAAGGAGTCGGACGTTCTCGACAAGGTGGCGCTGGTCTACGGCCAGATGAACGAGCCGCCCGGCAACCGTCTGCGCGTGGCGCTCACGGGCCTGACCATGGCCGAGTACTTCCGCGATGAAGGCCGTGACGTGCTGATGTTCATCGACAACATCTACCGTTACACGCTGGCCGGAACCGAAGTGTCCGCCCTGCTTGGCCGCATGCCGTCGGCGGTGGGTTACCAGCCGACGCTGGCTGAAGAAATGGGCGTGCTTCAAGAGCGCATCACCTCGACCAAGACTGGCTCGATCACGTCCATCCAGGCGGTTTATGTTCCGGCCGACGACCTGACCGACCCGTCACCGGCCACGACCTTTGCTCACCTGGATGCCACTGTGGTGCTGTCGCGCCAGATTGCCGAGCTGGGAATCTACCCGGCAGTCGACCCGCTTGACTCCACCTCGCGCCAGCTCGACCCGCTGGTGGTCGGCCAGGAGCACTATGACGTGGCCCGCAAGGTTCAAAACACTCTGCAGCGCTACCAGGAGCTCAAGGACATCATTGCCATTCTGGGCATGGATGAGCTCAGCGAAGAAGACAAGCTGACCGTGGCGCGCGCGCGCAAGGTCGAGCGCTTCTTCTCGCAGCCTTTCTTCGTGGCCGAAGTGTTTACCGGCTCGCCTGGTGTCTATGTCTCGCTCAAGGACACCATCCGGGGCTTCAAGGGCATTGTCGAAGGTGAATACGACCACCTGCCCGAGCAGGCCTTCTACATGGTCGGGACCATCGAGGAAGCCATCGAGAAAGGCGCCAAGATGGCCGACAAGGCGGCCTGAGGCCAGCCGGATCACCAAATAAACTGACCGCAAACATCTCCGGAGCCTGCATCCAGCCATGACCTCGACCATCCACTGCGATATCGTCAGCGCCGAAGCCGAAATCTTTTCCGGCGAGGCGGAATTGGTAGTTGCGCCCGGTTCCGAAGGCGAGCTGGGCATTGCCCCTCGCCACGCGCCCCTGCTGACCCGGCTCAAGCCGGGCCAGGTAAGAATCAAGCTTCCCGAGGGCGGAGAGGAAGTGTTCTACGTCTCGGGCGGCCTGATGGAAGTGCAGCCGCATGTGGTCACCGTTCTTTCCGATACGGCGGCCCGCGCCGACGCGCTGGACGAGGCTGCAGCACTGCAGGCCAAGGAAGAGGCCGAGCGGGCGCTTGCCGACAAGACCAGCGGTTTGGAGTTTGCCCAGGCCCAGGCGCAGCTGGCCCAGGCCATGGCCCAGCTGGCCGCGCTTGAGCGCCTGCGCAAGTCACTCAAGCGCTGACAGTCAGCGCCACGCCTTCGGTGGCCGGAACGCTCGACGATTCTAATTTCTGACGGTTGGTGTTATATTGCCACTGCATCCGGCCGCTGATTCTGATGTGATGCGCAGGACTGCCTCACAGCCGCCGGCCGGACTCCTTTCACTACACAAGCAAGCCAGCATGGTGAACGAAGATTTCGCCAGCATGAATCGCCGCCTGCAGGAACTGCGGCAGGAACACCGCGACCTGGATCAGGCCATAGAACGGCTGGCCGACAACCCGGCCATGGACCAGCTGCAGCTGCGGCGCATGAAAAAGCGCAAGCTGCGATTGCGTGACCAGATTGCCTGGTATGAGAGCTGCCTGATCCCCGACCTTGATGCCTGACTGTTGAGCGCTTGGGGCAGCCTGAGCCCGGCTCCGATCAGTCTTTTGCGCCAGAATCCTTCTTGCCGCTGTCAAGCTCCAGCAGCTGCGGGGTGGCCTGGATAATGGCGTGCCGGATTTCCTTGTTGAGTATCAGTCGGGCGTCGCGCGAAAATGTCTTTAGCCTGCTTCCAAACTCCAGGCAACCGTTGTCATCCCGCGAGATGAACCCGGTGTTGAACATGGCCGCGATGAACTGGCGAAACAGCGTCCGGTCATAAAATTCAGGGGCTTCAAACTCGTGCAGCATGGAGATGCGCTGTGCAGTGAGAATGCACAGTTTCTCCAGCTGGCCGCGGGTGAGTATCCCCGAACCGTTCTTGACCAGCACTGACATGGTAATGAAGTAGCGCTCGAAGGTCTGTAGCAAAGAGCCGCCGAGCAGGCGCAGATAATAGCTTTCATCGCTGCCGCCGGTCGTGCGCTTGACGGTGTCGCCGGAGTCGACCAGCAGGCCCAGCTCGACGAGCACGGCGATTGATCTTTCGATGATGTCATCGGCCTGGTCAAGATCCCAGGGCAGGAAAAGCTCGCGCCTGATAAACGGGTACACCGTTCTGGAAAGAGCTTTGAGGCGGGTGCGGGTGACTCTTTGGGTATTGAGAAAACAGCAGGCCACCCAGGCGCTCACCGCCAGCAGATGGGACGTGTTGTTGCGGAAATAGGTCATGAGAACAGCGCGGTTTGCATCGGTGCGAATGATGCTGCCCAACTGATGGGTGTGGCGCTCGACAATGCCCAGCTCTATGCCGTAATCAATGATTTCCCGTGGCGACATGGGGGTGATGGTGATGCGCTCGGAATAGTCATTCATCGCGATGATGCTTTTGAGCAGGGTCAGCGTCTTCTCAAGGTCGCTCTCATCAAGCGCATGCTTGCGGCTGGCCAGCAAGGCCGTCGACAGCAGATTGACGGGGTTGACGTCGGCCGCCGCATTGATGCTGGTCATGATCCTGTCGGCCAGGTCATCTATGGCTGTCGTCAGCCAGGCCGGCCGGCTGTGGGTGTTCAGGTCCTCGCTGCGCCAGTCGGGCTGGTGTTGCTCAAGCAGTTTTTCCAGCTCGATGGGCTGGCCGAAGCTGACCGCAACCTGGCCATAGTTTTTGCGCAAGATATTGATGACGTTCCTGAGGTCGGAAAGTGATTCGGGTTTCTTCTGCTGGCCGGACAGTTCGGAAATATAGGCATTGCCTTCGGCCAGCCGCTCATAGCCGATGTAAACCGGCTGAAAAAGAACCGGCCGGCCTGGATTGCGCAAAAAGGCCCTGACCGTGATGGCCAGCATGCCGCCACGTGGCGGCAGCAGGCGCCCGGTGCGCGAGCGGGTGCCTTCAATGAAGTATTCCATGGCCACGCCACGGTCCATGATCAGCGAAACATATTCGTTGAACACCGCGGTATACAGCTGCTGGGCCCGAAAGGAGCGACGCAAAAAAAATGCACCGCCGCGGCGTAGCAACGGGCCGATGATAGGCATGTTCAGATTGACGCCGGCGGCAATGTGTGGCGGCACAAAGCCGTTCCGGTTGAGCAGGTAGGACAACAGGATGTAGTCGATATGGCTGCGGTGGCAGGGCACATAAACAATTTCGTGGCCGGCCTGGGCTTCCCTGAACTTGCTGAAGTGATGGATGTTGATGCCGCGATAGATGCGGTTCCAGAACCATGTCAGCAAAATGTCCGCGATGCGGACAAACGTGTAGGAGTAGTCCGCCGCGATTTCACGAATGTATTTGCGCGCAATCTGTTCGGCCTTGTAGGGATCGATATTGTCGCGCCGGGCCTTGGCGGCAATGGCCTGTTCAACGCTGTCGGAGCGTATGACGCGCTCCACCAGCGTCCTGCGGTGTGAGCGGTCCGGGCCGATGGCCGATGTACGAACACGCTTGAAGTGAACCCTGAGAATGCGGCTTGCGCGGCCAAGCGCCTGTTCATGATCCTCGGTTTCTTCCAGAACCTTGCCAAGATCAACCGGCTTGCCAAACTGCACGATGGTGCTGCGTCCGTTGATAAGTGTCGACAGCAGGCGGCGCAGGCGGCCAACCACGGCCCAGTTTTCAGCAAACAGGATCTTGAAAAAGCTCTTCTCCTTGTCCGGGGCCCGTCCGACAAAAACGGTGACCGGAACGAGCTGAACGGCGGCCAGCCTGGCCGGATCGGATTCAGCGATCAGGCGGGTCAGCATGTGGGGGTAGCGGCTTTTTCGACGGCGCGAGAAAAAGCCGGTGTCCCTGCGTGACGAGCACCAGGAGCGGGTCAGGTTCGCCCCGGTTGCGGTAAAGGGCGCAACAGGCCTGGGCCAGTCCAGATCACGACAGGTTTGGTCAGTGATCAGCAGGGAGCTGAGGCGGTAATGATCGAGCACAAAAAAAACGGGGCGATCAGGATCCACCTCAAGCTCATCAAGCTCTCTGGGTAAAACCGATGAACGGACCCACAGATGAAGGATACGGCGCCAGAAGGTCAGCCACATAACGTGCAGGCGCGCAGACCAGCTGGAAGGATTGTTCGAGCTTGACATGGCAACAGGGCAAGGGAGATGGTGTGATTTTACCACCGGCGGTCAAAAACCACCGGCGCAAAAAAACCGGGCCCCCTTTGCAGTGCGGCCCGGTAACCGGATAGACCGGAAGAGCATAGTCTTGATTGTTGATTGCGAAGGCGTGAAAGCGCACCCCTTCAAAGCGAAATCATACGCCAATACGGGGTTATTAATCAAGTCGGTTACATATGAGCTGTATCTAGCTGAAAAATAGGGATATTTCCTTTTGAAGACTGGCGGCGGCCGCTGCCGGATCATCGGCATCGCGAATGGGGCGGCCGACAACCAGGTAGTCGGCGCCGGCGCCCAGGGCATTGGCGGCGCTGAGCGTGCGCTTTTGTTCGTCCCGGTTGGCCACCGGGCGAATGCCGGGGCACACGGCAATCAGGCGATTGTCGACTTCCTGGCGCAGGGCCCTGACCTCAAGCCCGGAAGACACCACGCCGGCGCAGCCAAGCGCCAGGGCACGACGCGCGCGAGACAGCACCAGGGCTTCGATATCACAGTCAAACCCCAGGTCGGCCATGTCGTTTTCATCCAGGCTGGTCAGGGCGGTAACGGCCAGAATGCCGGTTTCATCGCTGTTGGCAACCGCTTCGGCAATCATGCCGTCGTTACCGTGAACGGTCAGAAAGTCAACGCCGCGCCTGGCCAGCTGAGCGGTGGCGCGACCAACCGTGGGCGGAATGTCAAAGAGCTTGAGATCCGCAAACACGCGTTTGCCAAGCTGCTTGAGCTCGTCGGCGAGCTCGAAGTAGTCGCCGCTCAAAAAAAGCTCCAGACCGATCTTGTAAAAATTGACGTGATCGCCGAGCGTGCGGATCAGCGCTCTGGCCTGGTCGGCGCTGGCCACGTCCATGGCAAATATCAGCCGTTCGTTGATCGGAATGGCTTTGCGGTTGTCAGGCAGGGTCATTAAAGTGCTCCACAATGATTTTGGCAATGCGTTGGGGATGTTGCATATGAAGGTGATGGCCTCCGCTGCCGCCGTCGCAATCCTGCCCGTTGGCCAGGGCCGCCAGCCGTTTGCGGTATCGGGTCGCATCAAAGATGCCGCTGGGCGGGTTGGCGCGTATGGAAACGGTGGGTGCTTCGATGTTTTGCAGAAGATCGAGGATCTGTTCTTCGGTGTAGCGGTGGCTGCTGGGCCAGGTCAGGCGCACATCATGGCGCCAGCGCCAGCCTTCCGGCTCACGGATCAGGCCGCGCTCGGCCAGCAGCTTGGCGCTGGCCTCATCAAGATCACGTCCCTGGCAGCGTACTGCCACCGCCGCATCGCGCGTGGGGTGAACGCGGCGTTGGCGCGGCCGGGAGCGTTCGATGGCGGTGCGCCACTGCTGTGCGGTCTGTTGTGCGGGATGCGTGAGCGGGCCCAGGCCTTCAATCAGGGCCAGCGAGGCAACGCGCTGCGGCGCTGCGGCCGCAGTCAGTGTGCATACGGCGCCGCCCAGGGAATGCCCAAGCAGGCGAGCCTGTTCCCAGCCCAGATCGTCCATGATGGCGATCAGATCGAAGACATAGTCGTCGATGTGGTAGCGGGTGCCGTCCGGACGAGGTGCCGACAGGCCGTGGCCCGGCAGGTCAATGGCCACAACATCCATGCCGGAAAGCAGGCTGCCCAGGGGCACAAAGGAGCCAGCATTGTCCAGCCAGCCGTGTACGGCCAGCACCGGGATGTCACCGTTTTGCCAGCGCAGTCCGTGAATGCTTCCGCCACAAAGTTCAATGCGCGTCA
>DATGTG010000217.1:0-7370 GCA_035301965.1 Wenzhouxiangella sp.
CCGCCAGCGGTGTTCTGAGCTCGTGCGATACATCGGCGTTGAACGCCTTGTCACGTTCGACCAGTTCCTTGAGTCGGCGGGCGTAGTTGTCAAGCGCTGCGGCCAGCTGCCCGACCTCGTCATCCGGGAAGTGACGCGCCAGATCGGTGTCGGGCGCATGCTCGTCCATGGCCTCAAGTCGCCTGGCAAGCTCGGTTACCGGCGCCATCACGCGGCTTGTTGACCAGATCCCAAGCGCCAGCGACAGCAGGCCAAACAGCAGCACGGCCGCTGCCAGCGCCCACTTGAGCCGGCGCGCCAGCTCCTCGTTTTCAGACACGTCATAAGTCAAAAACACCCAAAAGTCGCTGTCCTTGCGCACCGCAGCCTTGTAGCGGGCGTGACTGGTGGTCACATCATGTATGCCGGGCGGCAGCGAACGAAAGGCTCTGGGCACGATATCCGCCCGGTCGGGCCGGGTGACATAGCCTTCTATGCGCGTGTAGAAAGGCTCGACCAGCGTCGGGTCCTTGCGCAAGCCGGCCACATACTGGTCGATTTCATCGACCAGGGTGCGAGAGATCAGGGCATCAACCAGCCAGCTTTGCAGCAGCAGCACGGCCGCTGCGAACAGCACGCTGAGCAGCGTGCCAAACAGCAGAAACGAAAAGATCAGCCGGCTTCTAAGACGACGGCGATACTTCATCCGGAGCCACCAGGCAGTAGCCAATCCCGTGTCGTGTGTGGATCATGGGCTGCCCGAAAGGCTTGTCTATGGCCGCGCGCAGCGTGTGAATATGCACTCTAAGACTGTCGCTGTCGGGCAGTTCCTCACCCCATACGTGAAACTCAAGCTCGCGCCGTGCAACCACCGCCGGCGAGGCGGTCATCAGCTTTTCCAGAAGCTTCAGGCCAATCGGGTTGAGATCAATTGACTTCCCGGCCCGGCTGACGGTCAGTGTTTCAAGGTTGTAGTTCAGGTCGCCCACCTGCAGTTCACGCGGCCTCAGGCGCTGGCCGCGCCGGGCCACCACCCTGAGGCGGGCCTCCACCTCTTTCAGCTCAAAAGGCTTGACCAGATAGTCATCGGCGCCGGAATCAAATCCGCTCAGCTTGTCTTCGAGCTGGTCGCGGGCGGTCAGCATCAGCACCGGCGTTTCCTTGCGTCCGTCCTCGCGCAGCTTGCGGCATACGTCAAGACCGTCCATGCCCGGCAGCGCCAGGTCAAGAACAATGGCGTCAAAATCATTGACCACGGCCAGATGAAGTCCGGTCACGCCATCAAATGCATAGTCAACCACGTGACCGCGATCGGTCAGAAAGTCGCCCAGATTTGCGGCAATATCACGATTGTCCTCAATGATGAGGATGCGCATTATGGAATCTTTCATTTTGATCTTCCGGTTGGGATTAAAAAAGCCCGGGCAGAGGGGTCGACTCCGCCCGGGCCCACATTGCCCCGTAACCGTTGGTGCAGGACTTGGCTCGCGCTTTTACACCAACGCCCCGAGTGTACACAACGCGTCGTTAAGCTTCTGTTAACGCTCGCGGAAATTGCCGTTTCTCCAATCGCTTATATGTTAAACACATCAAACAGACCGCTGCTAGTCATTGTCCAGCAGATGCAAGTCCTGCAGATGGCCCGAGAGGGATTCGGCGTCTCCCCCCTCACTCAGCTTGATCTTCAGGCGCAAATCATTGGCTGAGTCGGCGTGCTTTAGCGCCTCGTCGTAACTGATCAGCCCTTCCTGGTACAGGTCATGCAGGGACTGATCAAAAGTCACCATGCCGTGGTGGGTCGAGTTCTCCATGATCTCTTTCATGTCCTCGACCTTGCCCTTGCGGATTTTTTCCTGAATCAGCGGCGTATTGAGCAGCACTTCGAGCGCCACGTGACGGCGGCCTCCGTCAATGGAGGGAATGAGCTGCTGCGCAACCACGCCCCTGAGGTTGAAGGACAGGTCAAGAAGAATTTGCTGATGCTGGTCTTCCGGGAAAAAGTGCAGGATACGGTCCAGAGCCTGGTTGGCGTTGTTGGCGTGCAGGGTGGTCAGACACAGATGGCCGGTTTCGGCAAAGGTGATGGCATGCTCCATGGCTTCACGCGTGCGCACCTCGCCAATGAGAATCACATCGGGCGCCTGGCGCAGCGTGTTGCGCAGGGCCACCTCGAACGACTCCGTATCGATGCCCACCTCGCGCTGTGAAATCAGGCTCTTGCGATGCTTGTGGACAAACTCGATGGGGTCTTCAATGGTAATGATGTGACCCGAGGTCGTCTGGTTGCGATGGCCGACCATGGCGGCCAGCGAGCTTGATTTTCCGGTGCCGGTGGCGCCGACCAGAATGACAATGCCGCGCTTGATCATGGACAGGTCGGCAAGTGTTTCCGGCAGATTAAGCTCTTCGAAAGTGGGAATTCTGGTTTCGATGCGCCGGCAAACCATGCCGACACTGCCGCGCTGATAGTAGGCGCTGACGCGAAAACGGGCCACGCCTTCAAGCGAGACCGCAAACTGGCACTCGTGCGTGCCGTGAAATTCCTCGCGCTGCGCCGGCGTCATGATGGAGTTGATGATGTCCAGCACCACCTCGTGCGTCAGGGCTTCACGGGCAATCGGCCTGATCTTGCCGTGCACCTTGATGCAGGGCGGTGCCCCAACAACCACAAACAGGTCCGAACCATCGGAGCCATGTAGTTTGCCCAGCCAGTCCTGAATAGTATTCATGCTGTCCTCGCTGCAGTTTTGATTCCGGCCTCACAGACTGCCGGCGTCATGCCAGCGCTGCCTTGTTTTCCGCCCGGCGCATGGCGTCCTGACGGGTAATGATTCCACGGCGCATCAGCTCCGCCAGAGACTGGTCGAGCGTGGTCATGCCCACGTTCTGACTGGTCTGGATGGCCGAGTACATTTGCGCCACCTTGTCTTCGCGAATCAGGTTGCGGATGGCCGAAGTCGCCACCATGATTTCATGAGCCGCCACCCGGCCGCCGCCGATGCGTTTGAGAAGTGTTTGTGAAATGACGGCGCGCAGTGACTCGGAAAGCATGGAGCGCACCACCGGCTTCTCATCGCCGGGAAACACGTCAATGATGCGGTCCACCGTTTTTGGCGCCGATGAGGTGTGCAGGGTGCCAAATACGATATGACCCGTCTCGGCTGCCGTCAGCGCAAGGCGTACGGTTTCCATGTCGCGCAGCTCACCGACCAGAATAATATCCGGGTCCTCGCGCAGCGCCGAGCGCAGGGCGGCGTTGAAGCTGCGGGTGTCCCGGCTCACTTCCCGCTGGTTGATCAGACAGCGCTGCGGCGTGTGCAGATACTCAATCGGGTCCTCAATCGTCAGAATATGACCAGCTGTGGTCTTGTTGAGATAATCAATCATGGCGGCCAGCGTGGTTGACTTGCCCGCACCGGTGGGCCCGGTCACCAGAATAAGCCCGCGCGGCACCTCAACAATCTCCTTGAAAACCGCTGGTGCCTCAAGTTCGTCAAGCGTGCGAATCTCGCTGGGAATAACCCGAAACGCACCACCGAGCCCGCGATGATGATGAAAGGCGTTGACGCGGAACCGGGCCAGGCCGGGCACGGAATAGGAAAAGTCCACCTCCAGATCCGACTCGTAATCACGGCGCTGCTGATCATTCATGGTTGAATAGATCAGCTCGGCCATTTGCTTGTTGTCGATATCCGGCATGTTGATGCGGTGAATATCACCATCTACACGGATCATTGGCGGCAGGCCTGCCGACAGGTGCAAATCGGATGCGTTGTTCTTTACAGTGAACGCAAGCAGCTGGGTAATATCCATATATCTCTCTGCGTGATGGCTGATAAACTGGTACGGGAACGCTTTGTGTCGTTCCATTGCAGGCCGCAACCACGCCGGCCATTTTTCCATACCCTCCCTACTGATAGTATCGCAACATGACTCCGAATCAAATCAATGCGTTTGACGCCGGTCAGCGGTTGACGGCCGTCAGGCAGCGGCTGGACAGGGCCTGCCGGGCGGCCGGACGCAGTCCCGGGGATGTTCGCCTGTTGGCCGTCAGCAAGCGCCACCCGCCGCAAGCCATACGGGATTTGCACGCGCTGGGCCATAGCGCCTTCGGTGAAAGCTATGTCAATGAAGGTGTTGACAAGATTGAGCTGCTTTCCGGGCTGGATCTGGAATGGCATCTGGTTGGGCCCATGCAGTCAAACAAGACCCGCGCAGCGGCCGGGCATTTTGACTGGGTGCATTCCATTGATCGTATTCGCATCGCCCGGCGGCTGAATGACCAGCGCCCCGAAGACATGCCGCTGCTCAACGTGCTTGTCCAGGTGAATGTGGATGATGAGCCGCAAAAGTCGGGCTGCAGCCCGGATGATATTGGCGAGCTGGCAGATTTCATCGGCACCTGCCCGCGCCTGACTCTGCGAGGGCTGATGGCCATTCCCGAACAAAAGGACAGCCAGGATGAACAGCGCCGGAGCTTTCGCCGCCTGCATGATCTGTTCATCGAGCTTCGTGAAAGCCACCCGGGAATCGATACGCTTTCCGCCGGCATGTCGGGCGACCTTGAAGCAGCCATTGCCGAAGGCTCCACCATGGTGCGGGTGGGCACCGCCCTGTTCGGCTCGCGTGACGAGCCCTGAAGCAGCGGCAGTTCCTCTTTTTTTCGGCAGCGCCCGATGATTTGCCCATACAATTGAAGCCATGAAAGACATCAAAATCACATTCGTCGGCGGCGGCCACATGGGGCGTGCGCTCATAGGCGGGCTGATCGCCGGCGGCACAGCCCCGCAAAACATCACCGTGGCCGACCCCGATGACAGCCAGCGCAGTGCGCTTGAGCAGGACCTTGAGGTCAATACCAACGCAGATAGCGCGGCGGCAGTGAACGGTGCCGATATCGCCGTGCTGGCCGTCAAGCCGCAAATCATGGACGCCGTTCTTGAACAGCTGGCACCGGCCATCAGCGCCCGTACGCTGGTGATCTCCGTGGCCGCCGGCGTGCCCGTTGAGCGTATTTCGAACAAGCTCAACGGCCATGAACGCATTGTGCGCGTCATGCCCAACACCCCGGCGCTGTATCGGGCCGGCGTGACGGGCATGGTGGCTGCCAGCGCAGTTGATGCGCACGGCCGCCGACTGGCTGAACAGGTGCTGGGAGCGGCAGGCCACACCGTATGGGTGGACGATGAGGCCCTGATGGATGCCGTCACCGCAGTCTCCGGCTCGGGCCCGGCCTATTTCTTTTTGCTGGTCGAATGCCTGGCCCGGGCGGGACAAAAAGCCGGACTGCCCGAACAGGCCGCCCGGCAGCTGGCCCGCCAAACCGCCTATGGTGCCGGCGTCATGCTCAATGAATCACCGCTGGATGCCGCTGAGCTGCGCCGTCGGGTCACTTCACCGGGCGGCACCACTGCAGCCGCGCTTGAAAGCTTGCACAACAATGATTTTGAGCGCCTGATCGAAGATGCGGTTGAAGCCGCCGTAAATCGCGGCCGGGAACTTGGTAAAGCCTGATGGGTTCATCGGCCCGGGCTTTTGCATTTCTGGTTGAAACCGTCTTCCAGCTTTATCTGGTGGCACTCATGCTGCGCGTGCTGCTCGAAGCGGTGCGCGCCAATTACTACAACCCGGTCTGCCAGGTTCTGATCAAGGCGACTGATCCGCTGATCAAGCCGCTCAAAAAGATCATTCCGCCGGCCGGCTCCATCAACCTGGCCGGCATTGCCTGGCTGCTGGTCATTGAACTGGTGCTTCTGGTGCTGCTGGCCGCCCTCGGCGCCTGGGCCCTCAAGCCCGGCCTGCTTTTGATACTGGCCCTCAAGCGCCTTTTGCGCATGCTGCTGGTGCTTTACATGGTCCTGATCATTGCCGGCGTGGTGCTTTCCTGGATAGGGCACAGCTTTCGCCACCCCATCGTGCCGCTGATCTTTCAGCTCAGCGAACCGGTGCTGGCACCCGTGCGGCGCCTGCTTCCCCCGCTGGGCGGCCTTGACTTTTCCCCGCTGATCGCGCTGGTTGCAATTCAGTTTTTCATTATTCTGCTCGGCCTGTAGCCGCCCGATCAGGGATAAAGCAGGGTTTCTCTCCACCCGTCATCGGTCAGCTCAAAGCACACACGCTCGTGCAGCCTGTACTTGCGCTCGTACCAGAATTCAATGCGGCGTGGCCTGACCCGAAAGCCCGACCAGTGTTCAGGTCGCGGTACATCACCATCGGCGAACTTGCGCTCAAAGTGGGCAATTCTGTCCAGAAACTGCTGACGGTCGGCCAGCGGCTGCGACTGCAGTGACGCCCAGGCGCCAATCTGGCTGCCGCGCGGTCGGCTGGCGAAATAGAGATCGGCCTCATGATCCGAAACGGCCTGCGCCTGGCCATCAACCAGCACCTGTTCCCCGTTTTCACGCCACCACCACACCAGGGAAACATCCGGACTGTTCTTAATGTGGCGACCCTTGCGCGACGTCAGATTGGTATAAAAAACAAATCCCTGGGCATCCATGCCCTTGAGCAGCACCGTGCGCGCCGAAGGCCGGCCGTGCACGCCCACGGTAGCCAGCGTCATGGCAGTCGGCTCGGGCAGTCCGCGATCAACGGCCCGCTTCATGCCGCTGCGAAACCGGCTGACCACCGCTTCCGGCAAGGGTTTTATCAGACTCATGACGCTGTTACCGAAGAGGGCGGCAGCGGCCCGCCGCCGGGCTTTTGGGGCGGCAGCTTGCGCAGCCAGATCAGCCACACCACCAGCGCATCAAGAATAATCAGGGCCTGCCACAGATAAAGATGGAACCACTCAAACCAGGTGTAATGCCACTGGCCCAGATAAAACAGGCTGATAATGCGCACAATATTGAGCGCCTGTATGGCCACAAAGCCGATGGCGAACCCGACGAGCTTGTGCTTGAAGGGCGCCGGGAAGGCAAAGATTGCGGCAAACAGGATAATCAGCGCTTCCACGCCGTTGCAGCCCGGTTCTATGCTGATGGCAAAACCCGACTCAAGATCGCGGATGACCTTGCCGGCCGATGAAACGCCGCTGTCAAACAGCTCAATAAGGAATACGCTGACCTTGGCAATGCCGGCCGTAAAGGGCAGAACAACATGATTCTGCACCGGCTGAAGGATTTCGATGGTAAACAGGCCCAGCAGAATAATGATGAAGAGAATGAAAAACCGGATCATGCCAAGGGCCAAACCTGAACGGTGAAGATTGCCTATGTTAACAAACCGACCCCTGTTCCTGCCGGCCGGTTATCGCTGCATGTTAGCATTGTCAGCCATCTGAATCGGGTTCTGCCAGCGGCAAAGCCGGCCTGTCACTTGCGGGCTGGTG
The DNA here is from genome assembly GCA_035301965.1 of Wenzhouxiangella sp. GTDB lineage: Bacteria > Pseudomonadota > Gammaproteobacteria > Xanthomonadales > Wenzhouxiangellaceae > Wenzhouxiangella. Next base: position 7,310 of record DATGTG010000217.1, read on the forward strand.
ACCAACGGTCAAAAAACACCAGCATGAACAGCTCAAGCAATCCCAGGCGCGTGTTCCTGGT
>DATGTG010000218.1:0-2267 GCA_035301965.1 Wenzhouxiangella sp.
CCTGGAAGTGCAGGGGTTTACCGTGCTGCTGGGCGCCAGCGGCGAGGGCAAGTCGGTGCTGCTGCGCGCCATTGCCGGGCTTTTGCCGGCCGTTGTTGAACCGTTTGGCAGTCTGCCTGCCCAGCAGCGGGCGCTGGGCTACCTGCCGCAGGGCTACGGGCTTTTCCCGCATTTGAGCGCCTGGCGCAATGTTGCCTTTGCGCTGCGCGGCAGCGATCGCCACAGGCGCGCCATGCACTGGCTGGCCCGCGTTCATATGCACGATTACGCCGCTCGCCGGCCCGGGCAGCTGTCGGGCGGCCAGCAGCAGCGCGTGGCCCTGGCCCGTGCGCTGGCGCGCCAGCCGCGCCTTTTGCTGCTCGACGAACCCACCTCGGCACTGGATCCTGCCACCCGTGAAAATGTCATTGCCGAACTGATTGCCGAGGTTCACCAGGCCGGCATACCGGCCCTGGCCGCCAGCCACGATCCCGCGCTGGCGGCCGTGGCCGACCGGCTGGTGGTCATGCACGGGCGGCGCGTTGTCCAGTCCGGCCAGCCGTCACAGGTGCTGTCCGACCCGGCCAGCGGCGCCGTGGCCCGCCTGCTTGGATATCGCAACGTGCAGCGCGGCCGGGTGGTTGAAACCGGCATCTTCTGGCCGGCGGCCAATGCAGTTGTTCCGGCGCAAACCGGCCTGCCCGCAAACACGGTCGTCGACTGGCAGATCAGCCCGCAGGCTATTCGGATTTGGCCGGCCGCCGAGGCGCCGCCCGGGGCCATTGCAGCCCGCCGGGGCGTAAGCCGGGTGCGCCTGTCGGGGCAGCAGCTGGGCATGCGCTGCGGCACGGGCCTGCTGTGGGTGGACGCAGGCGGCAGCAGGCAGGCAGTGAATGAACCGACGCTGCACTGGCCGCCCGAGGCCGTGCGGATTTGGCCGGCCGCCAGCCCGGATGACAAGCCGCCATCGCTTTAAGGCAGGTACAATACATTTATGGATACCCGCGATGCCTTTGGCCGCCTGCTGCGTGATCTGCGGATTTCGGTGACCGACCGCTGCAATTTTCGCTGTGTCTATTGCATGCCCAAAGAGTTGTTCGGCGCCAATCACGCTTTTCTGCCGCGCGCCAAGCTGCTCTGCTTTGAAGAGATCGCCCACCTGGCCGGCCTGTTTGCCCGCCTGGGCGTCACCAAGCTGCGCCTGACCGGCGGCGAACCGCTGGTGCGCCACGGGCTGGAAAACCTGATTGCCCTGCTGGGCGCCATTCCCGGCATTGACGACATCAGCCTGACCACCAACGGTTCGCTGCTTGCCCCCGAAAAGGCACAAAGCCTGGCCCGGGCCGGGCTCAAGCGCATTACCGTCAGCCTCGATGCGCTGGACAACGACACCTTTCAGGCCATCAACGACGTCAAGTTTCCGGTCGAGCGCGTGCTGGCCGGCATCGATAACGCCGCCGCCGCCGGCCTTGACCCGGTCAAGGTCAACATGGTGGTCAAGCGCGGCATGAACGATCATGGCATCGAAGCCATGGCCGAATATTTTCGCGGCAGCGGCCACGTGCTGCGTTTTATCGAATTCATGGACGTGGGCAACACCAACGGCTGGCGGCTCGATGACGTGGTGCCGGCGTCGGATATTCTCGAGCGCATCCACGCCCGCTGGCCCATCGAGCCGGTTCAGCCAAACTATTTCGGCGAAGTGGCGCGCCGCTGGCGATACAGAGACGGCGGTGGCGAAATCGGCGTCATCACGTCCATCACGCAGCCGTTTTGCAACGCCTGCACCCGCGCCCGCCTGTCGGCCGAAGGCCAGCTCTACACCTGCCTGTTTGCCGGTGAGGGCATGGATTTGCGCGGGCTTTTGCGCCAGGGCGCCAGCGACGAATTCATTCTCGAAACCCTCATCCGCCGTTGGAATCGCCGCAACGACCGCTACTCCCAAATCCGCAGCCACGCCACCCCGGGGCTGCAAAAAAAGAAAATCGAGATGTCGTATATCGGCGGCTGAGCCGCTGCTCAGCCGGCCGGCGGTCTGTGGCATGGTATGGGCGTTTTCAGATCGCACCGCCCGACCTTGAAAAGCTGGCGCACAGCGCGCGCCTGCCTGCCAGCGCGGGCTGGATAATCAACTTTTTCGGAGCATGACGGCAATGTCCCCGGCGCGAGGTGTTTTCCTGTGGCCCGGGCCGGCCCGGTGAACATGGTTTCAGTCAATCCATCCGCCTCTGTCTGGAGAGCGCCCGGCATGCCGGCGCTGCTCATTCTTACCGCCGCCGGCTTTGTCG
>DATGTG010000219.1:0-8688 GCA_035301965.1 Wenzhouxiangella sp.
TCACTCAATCGCCGGCGGCACGTCCGGGGCAAAGTCGAAGGAATCGTAAAACAGCCGGTCTTCGGGAATGCCGGCGGCCACGAAGCCCGCGCGCGCGGCATGAATCATGGCCGGCGGCCCCGACATGTACACATCCATGCCCGACAGGTCAGGGTGCTGGCGCAGCACGGCCTCGTGAACAAAGCCGGTTTCGCCGGCCCAGTCGCTATCGGGCCGCGCCACCACCGGCGTAAATTCAAGGTCGGGGTGGCGCTCTTGCCATTCAGCAATCAATTCTGCAGCATACAGTTCGTCGGCGCTGCCCGTTCCCCAAAACAGCTTCAGCGGGCGCTCGTCGCCGGCGTGCATCAACTCTTCAATAATGGACTTGAGCGGCGCAAAGCCGGTGCCGCCGCCCATCAGTATGGCCGGCCGCTCGGAGCGGCGCCTGAAGAAGAACGTGCCCAGCGGGCCTTCCAGTCTCAGAATGTCCTTGACTTTCAAGCCGTCAAAAACATGGCCGGTAAAGCCGCCGCCGTCCACATGCTTGACGTGCAGCTCCAGATAATCGGTTGCCGAAGGCGCCGAGGCAATGGAAAAGGCGCGTCGCTTGCCGTCGGGCAGAACAATATTGATGTACTGGCCGGCCAGAAACTGCAGGCGCACCGCCTCGGGCAGCTTCAGGCGCAGGCATTTCACCTCGGGCGTGAACGATTCCATGGCTTCCACGCGCGCCGGCAAAAGCCGCACCGGAATCTCGGCCACCTGCTCAAGCGGCCGGGCATCGATCACCAGATCGCTTTGGGCCACCGCTTGGCAGGTCAGCATTTGGCCGCTGCGAATGTCTTCATCGTCAAGCGCTGCCGGCGGATGGTGCGGATAGCTGATCTCGCCGTCCACCAGCTTGCACTTGCAGCTGGCGCAGGTGCCGTTGCGGCACGAATAGCGCAGCACAACGCCTTGCCTGAGCGCGGCGGCCAGCACGGTTTCTCCCGGCCTTGCCGTCCATTCACGGCGGCCGGAATCGATACGAACACGAAAATTGCGGTCGGAAGAAGTCAAGAACGCTACGGGCAGGTTGGAGACAACCGCATATAATGCCAGATGGAGAGCGGCTGCTGGACACCGGGCCGCCAACGCAAGGTGAATCAAATTGAGTCAATTCATACAGCTGACAAGCGCTGCCGACCCGGTTGAGGCCGGATTCCTGCGCGGGCTGCTCGAATCGGCCGGGCTGGAGGTTCAGGTGCGCAGCGACATGCTGTGGTCGGTGGCGGTCGAAATCTACTATTCCGACGGCGCCCGACCCTCCATATGGGTGCGCCGCAAGGACCTGCTCAGGGCGCGCGGAATTCTCGCCAGCCGACATGAAAAGTCCGGCTCATCATGGGTGTGCGGACACTGCAGCGAAAGCCTGGAAGGCCAGTTCACCGCCTGCTGGAACTGCGGCCGGCAGCGCCGCTGCGCATCATGAGCGAAATGAGCGAATCGGCCGCATACCACCCGCCACTGCAGCTGTCCGCGCGCCTGCTGTGGCGGGTGCCGCTGTTTTTGCTGCACGTATTCATTGGCCTGCCGCTTACCCTGGCCTGTTTTCTGCCCGTTCTGCGCGGCATTCCCGTTGGCCGGGGAACATTGCGGCAGTGGGCCCACCGCGCCTGGCAGCGACAAACCCTGCGCCTGTTTGGCATTCGTCTCAAGGTCAGCGGTCAGCTGCCCGACGCGGGCTGTCTGGTGGTTGCCAACCATATCAGCTGGCTGGATATTGTCGTGCTGCACGCCGTGCGACCCATGTGGCTGGTGGCCAAGGCCGAAATCCGCCGCTGGCCGCTGGTTGGCTGGCTGGCGCACACCGGCGGCACGCTGTTTATCCAGCGCGGACGGCCGGCGTCGAGAAAGGCGATCGCGCGCCGCATGGCCGCACTGCTGCGCCGGGGCGAAACGGTGGGCGTTTTCCCCGAAGGGGGCATTCGGCCCGAACCGGGGCCGGGGCGTTTTTACCATCCGCTGTTTCAGCCCGCCGTGCGCGTTGCAGCGCCCGTCGTTCCGGTTGCCATTCGATATCAGACCCGCGAAAATCCCCGCCTGGCTGATCTGCATGAAATCTACGTGATGCGCACCGGCGAAAACTTTCTTCGCAATTTTTTTCGGCTCATGGCCGAACCGCCGTCAACGGTTCAGGTCAACATCGGCCAGTCAATCCACGCACCACAGGACGATCACCGCGCCCTCGCCAGGCAGGCCGGTGCCATCGTCAAGGAGCTTTACAAGCATGCATGAATGGAAAATCCCGGACTTCCAGCCGCGCGGGCTGCTGGCCAACGGGCATGTCCAGTCCGTGCTCACCTCGGGCCCCATCCGCCGCCGCCCGGTCCGCCGGCGCGCGCGCGAATATCTGCAGCGCAGCCGCAGCCGCATTGTAAAAACTCCCGCCGGCGTGCGCCTGCAGGGGTTTTCCAGCCGGGCGCGCCACCGGCGCCGCAACGCGCTGGTTGTTCTTCTGCACGGCTGGGAAGGCAGCGCCCACTCAAACTATCTGCTGTCAACCGCCGCCAGCCTCGACGAAGCCGGGTTTGACACCTTCAGGCTCAACTTTCGTGATCACGGCGATTCGCATCACCTCAACGAGGGGCTGTTTCACTCCTGCCGCCTCGATGAAGTGCTGGACGCCATAGCCACCGTGGCCGGCGAGCACGGCGGCCCGGTGTTTCTGGCCGGTTTCTCGCTGGGCGGCAATTTTGCCCTGCGCGTGGCCCGCCATGCCCCGCAGCGCGGTATCGACCTGCGGCGCGTCATTGCCGTCAGCCCGGCCATCAACCCCCACCATGTGCTCGATGCCATGGAGAAGGCCCTGCCCATTTACCAGTATCACTTCGTGCACAAATGGCGTCGATCGCTCAAGCGCAAGCAGCAGGCCTTCCCCCAGCGGTACAATCTGGGCCGCTGGTTTCGCCTGCGCGGCGTTCGCTCGCAAACGGAGTGGCTTATCGAGCGCTACACCAGTATTCCGGGCCTTGATGCCTACCTGGACGGCTACTCGGTGGCCGGCGATTACCTGAGTGATCTGGATGTGTCAACGCTGATTGTGACCGCCGAGGACGACCCCATCATTCCGGCCGATGACATTCGCGCCTTGCCGCGCCCGTCAGCGCTCGACATCGAGATTCTGGATCGCGGCGGCCACTGCGGCTTTTTGCTCAACTGGCGCCTGGACGGCTGGATAGAACAACGAATCAAGAGTGAACTATGTCAACTGACTCCAACAGCGGACAACTGATCCGCACCGCGCGCCGCCTGTTTGAAAAGGGCGAGTTTGCCGAGGCTGAAAAGGCCTGGACACAGGTGCGCGACAGACTGGCAGACACCAAAGGCCGTCAGCTGGACGCCGAACTGATCATTGCCGCCTGCCAGGAAGGCCAGGGGCATTTCGATCAGGCGCTTCAAACCATGCGCAATGCCGTGGCCAGGGACAAAAACCGCGCCGACTCTTGGTTTCAGCTTGGCCGCCTGCAGCGCCGCGCCGGCGACACAAAGGCCGCCGCCGACGCCCTGGGCCGGGCCATTACGCTCAATCCCAACCACGCCCTGGCGCGCGTTGAACTGGGTCGCCAGGCCCTTGCTGCAGGAAATTCCGACGGCGCCGAGCGGCATTTTCTTACCGCCTTGCGAGCCGATCCCGATTGCGTGCCGGCGCTCATCAGCCTGGCCAGCAGCCTGCTCGACAACAAGGCATCGTCGGGTGAAAAGGAGAGCCTTGAGCAGGCGCACAAACACGCTGCGCGCGCGGTTCAGCTGCGCCCGCAAAATCCCGAGGCCCAGCTGGTCATGGCCAGGGTTTTCGAACGGCTCGGCAATCCCGACTTTGCCCAGCGCTGTCTTGAAAACGCGCTGGGCACAGCGCCCGGCCATATTGGGCTCAACCGTGCCTGCGCGCGGCTGCTGGTGTCGCGTGGCCAGCCGGGCCGTGCGCTGGAAGTCATCGACCGGGCCCGCCGCCGGGGCATCGACGATGGGCAGCTTGTGCTGCTGGAAGCGCGCATTTTTCAGCAGCTGTCGCAGTCTGCACAGGCACGGGACCGCTACGAACACGTCTTTGCCAACCACCGCGACCACATGGACGCCCGCGATCTGCTCGCTCTGGCCGAACTGCGGCTCAACCACCGCGACCTGCAGGCCGCTGCACAGCTGGTTGAACCGCTTGAGAACGCCTGGCCATCGGCCGGCAAGCTCATTCATGCCCAGCTCATCGAGCCGCAGGACAAGCTGGAAGAAGCCGCCCTGCTGGCGTCCGATCTGCATAATGACCCCGATGAATACATCCAGCGCCAGGCCCGCGTCCTGAGCGCCCACCTGGCGCTGCGCCGCAGCCAGCCGGCGGCGGCCGTGGCCGCGCTGCAGCCGCTGCAGCAAGCTGGCCGGCTCAGTCCCTTCATGCACTGGCTTTTGGCGCGCGCCCACGAGGAAACAGGCCAGCACAAAATCGCCGCCGATCATCTCAGACAGGCCGGCTGGCGCACCTCAACGCATATTCTCGAGCTTGAAAAAACGCTCAACGACACGCTGTACGAACAGCTTGCGGCGTTTGAATTCAGCCATTGGCCGACACAGCCGCCCGATGACGGCTATCCGCAGCCGCTGTTTTTGCTCGGCTGGCCCGGCAGCGGTCGCGACCAGCTTCTGGAAGCCATTTCCGGCGCGGCCGCCGGGGTCGTCATGGAGCGCAGCGATGCCCTGCGCCGTCGCGAAGCGCTGGCCGTTTCCTCAACACTTGAAGAACTCGACGCGCTGGAAGACAGCCAGATCAAGCAGGCGCGCAAGCTGTATTTCCGCGCCGGCACCCTCAGCCGGCGCGCGCTCGAGCCCCTGTGGCTGCCGTTTGCCGCCCTGCCGGCCATCGCCCGCTACTTCCCCGGAGCGCCGGTCATCATCGTCGATACCGAAGAGCACGATGCCGAGCTCAACTGGCGCTTTGACGGCCTGCGTTCCCTTGAGGAAATGCGCGCCCTGTGGCAGCGCGAGCAGGGCGTTCTCGAACATCTGCTTGATGTTTTGCCGCTGGACTTTGAAGTGCTGTCGCTGGCCGACCTGCACAGCGACCCCGATGCCGCAGCGCAGCAGATCGGCCGGGCACTGGGCCTGAAAGACGTGGACGGCTGGAGTGGGCACATTCAGCGCCAGCTGTCCCGGATTCGTCCGGCCGGGCAGTGGAAAAACTACGCCAGCCTGTTCAGTCCTCCGGCTGAATCCTGAGCCGGCACCCGCCAGCGCCAGCGCCTTGAAGTTCATGCGCCGCTGTTATACTTGCGCAGACGCTGATTCAGCAATTTAAGGGAAACTTCCTTATGCTCGGTGTGTCACTATCTTCTACGCAACCTCAAAACCAGAAACCAGGGGCCCGATTTTTCATGCAGTCCGTTGCAATGATGCTTATGTGTGGTTGGTTGGTGTGCCCGGCCAGCGCAACCGAATGGTCAGGTGAAGGCGAGCTCGGCTTTGTGGCCGCCCGCGGCAACTCCGACACCGACACCCTCAACCTGGCGCTCCAGTTTCAGCGCAAGACCGATAGCTGGCGCAACCGTCTGCGGTTGACGGCGCTGCGCGCCAAGGACAGCGGCGATCTCAACGCCGAACGCTATACGGCCAGCTACAAGTCGGGCTACAACATCAGCGACAAGTCCTACCTGTTCGGCGCCCTGCGTTACGACAAGGACAAGTTCTCCAGCCTCGATTACCAGGCCAGCCTGTCGGCTGGTTACGGTGTCCAGGTTCTGGATGACGACATTCATTCGCTGCTGTTCGAAATCGGCCCCGGTGTGCGGCGTGCCGTCCCCGCCGATCCCACCGAAAGCACCGAAACCAGCGCCATAGGCCGGTTGTCAACCGAATACGAGTGGAATATTTCCGAAACGGCCAACCTGTCCAACAACCTGCTGGTGGAAAGCGGCAGCGACAACACCTTTGCCGAAAACGAGCTGGCGCTCAATGTGTCCATCAACTCGCGCTTTGCGCTCAAGCTGGCCGGTGCCGTGCGCCACAACACCGATGTCGACCCGGGCGTCAAAAAGACCGACACGCTGACCACCGTCAACCTGGTCTACAGCTTTACCCAGTAAACGGCCCGGCGCATACAACACCAATGAGCTACTACCGCCACCAGCTGTTTTTCTGCACCAACGTGCGCCCCGAGGGGGCCGCCCGTCCGTCGTGCGGCCGCTGCGGCTCGGCCCGCCTGCGCGGCTACTTCAAGGCTCGGCTCAAGGCGCTGGGCCTGGCCGGGGCAGGGCAGGTGCGCGCCAACACCTCCAGCTGCCACGACCGCTGCGAGGAAGGCCCGTGCGTGGTCGTCTACCCCGATGGCGTGTGGTACACATTCATTGATGAAGAGGACCTGGAGGAAATCATCCAGTCCCACATCATCGGCGGCCAGCCGGTCGAACGTCTGCGGCTGCCAAACCGGCCGCCGGAATAATATTGTCCGCGCCCGCCGCCGCGCTTGCAGCACGCCGCGTTTTCCTGTAATATTCCCGCTCTTTACTTTTACACTCTTTTCAGCGAGCGGAAGAATCATGAAAACCTTCAGCGCCAAGGCTGACGAAGTACGCCGTCAGTGGCTTCTGGTTGATGCCGAAGGCAAGACCCTCGGGCGTCTGGCCAGCGAAGTGGCCCGCCGCCTGCGCGGCAAGCACAAGCCGGAATTTACTCCGCATGTCGACACCGGCGACTACATTGTCGTCATCAACGCCGACAAGGTGCGCGTCACCGGCAACAAGGCCGCCGACAAGCTTTACCGTCACCACACCGGCTATGTGGGTCATCTGCGCTCGATCACCTTCGAAAAGCAGATGGAAAAGCGCCCTGAAACCGTCATCGAGCTGGCCGTCAAGGGCATGATGCCGCGCGGCCCCCTGGGGCGTGACATGCTCAGAAAGCTGCGCGTCTATGCCGGCGCCGAGCATCCGCACGCCGCCCAGCAGCCGCAGCTGCTGGAACTGTAAAACACGGACACACAGACACATGGCAACAGAACAGTACTACGGCACCGGCCGACGCAAAACCTCCACCGCGCGCGTGTTCCTGCGTCGCGGCAGCGGCCAGATCATCGTCAACCGCAAGCCGCTCGACGAGTTTTTCGGGCGCCAGACCGCACAGATGATCGTGCGCCAGCCGCTTGAGCTGGCCGAGCTGGGCGACCGCTTCGACATCAACGTAACCGTCAAGGGCGGCGGCACCACCGGCCAGGCCGGCGCCATCCGCCTGGGCCTGACCCGCGCGCTGATGGAATACGACGAAGAACTGCGCTCACCCATGCGCGCCGCCGGCTTCGTCACCCGTGACGACCGCTCGGTAGAGCGCAAGAAGGTTGGATTGCACGGCGCCCGGAAGGGCACGCAATACTCCAAACGCTAATTCGGAACGTGCCTTGGCGTCCCATGCGGCGCCGGGCAGTGCTCGAAATCCTCATGTACCTTCATGTACACTGCGGTTTCTGCGCGCTGTCCGTCACCACCTGGAACGCCAATTCACGCCCCGAATCCACAACGTGGAATCAGGCGTTAAATCACCCAAAGCCCGGGTGAACCCAGCGACAACAATATACTCGCTGAATGCTTGGAAGCTTGACCGACCCGGTACGCGCTGACGACCGGGACAAACAAAAACCGATCTCCTGGGGGATCGTCTAGTGGTAGGACTACGGACTCTGACTCCGTCAGCGGGGGTTCGAATCCCTCTCCCCCAGCCATATTAAAAAGCCCGCCTTGTGCGGGTTTTTTAATATGGATAGCGGAGTTTGCGGATAAGAACCCGGGTTCGAACCGAGCCGCGCTTGCGCGGCGAGCTCGATGCGCAGCCCGCCCTGGCGGGCGAGCGACCCGAGCGCAGCGAGGGCAAGCGCCATCAGGCGCGCAGTCAATCCCTCTCCCCCAGCCATATTAAAAGACCCGCCTTGTGCGGGTTTTTTAATATGGATAGCGGAGTTTGCGGATTTGAACCCGGTTCGAACCGAGCCGCGCTTGCGCGGCGAGCTCGATGCGCAGCCCGCCTGGCGGGCGAGCGACCCGAGCGCAGCGAGGGCAAGCGCCTTCAGGCGCGCAGTCAATCCCTCTCCCCCAGTAGTAGCCTCAAGTCTGTCTACTGGCACTATCTGCAGGAGCGGCTTTGGCCGCGAACGAGCAGTCACCATATTCAGCGGCTGGCACCACAGCCTTGGGCCGGCACTCTCCGGTATTTTCCACCTTGGGCAAAAATAAATGACACGGTTTTGCGCCCCCTTGCGTACATAGTAGATGAGAGCAAACAAGGCACAGACAGCCGTATTTTTTATCTGCAATCCGAACCAAGGGCTTGCAGGTGAAAGTTCGATGGGCTAAACTGCCCGGCAATGCGGTTCTGTGCAGAGTGTTATGCCATGGTTGGCCAGCGCTTTAGCACCAATACTAAAGCGCCAAACGCCGGGGACAGGCCGGGCCAGCTCGCAACCTGCAACAGACTGATAAAAACGAGGAACTCAAATGAAACTCACCAAAAATCTCCGCAAAATGATTTTGGCCGGTGCGGCACTCGCCGTTTGCACCGGTTTCGCGCTTAATGCCCAGGCCCAAGACTGCACCGTGGACAATTGGGATGTTCAACAGGGCCTGGCCGACAGTGACACCGGCACCCAGGGCGCCAACAACCGCCGCTACGGCGGTCCCTGCGGCCTGCGCGTCG
>DATGTG010000220.1:0-3146 GCA_035301965.1 Wenzhouxiangella sp.
CCCGGCAACAGTGGGCCAACGCCTGCCGGGGTGCCGGTAAATATGACATCCCCCGCATTGACAGTCACTGTTGCCGACAGCCGGGCAATCAGTTCGGGCACATCAAAAAGCATGTCGCCAAGTCGTGCCGACTGACGCACCACGCCATCAATCTCCAGCCGGATCAGGGCATCGCCTTGCGGCTGCCAGCCAGCGGCAGAAACCACCTGGCCGAGCGGCGCGGACTGATCAAAGCCCTTGCTCATCTCCCATGGATGACCGGCCTGTTTGGCAATGGTCTGCACATCACGACGGGTCAGATCAACGCCAACTGCGTAACCGAATATGGCCTGTTTTGCCTGCGCCCGGGAAAGGCGCCGGCCGCCGGAGTGCATAAATACAACCAGCTCGACCTCGTGATGCAGAAGGGTTGTTTTTGGCGGGTATGCGATTTTTGCAGAACTGGTCAGCGCCGCGGCGGGCTTTGAGAAGAACATCGGCTCTTGGGGCACATCCGTGGCACCCATCTCGTGAGCATGTTCGGCATAGTTGCGACCGGCACACCACACGTGGCGCGGCGGAAATGATCCGCCGCCGGCAACGGGCAGCCGAGCGGGTTCCCAGCGCACGATCTGTGTGGTCAAGAAAGCGCCCGTATTCCAACTGCGTAGCGCAGCTTTTCAATAAATGGCGCGCTGATGGCACGGGCCTTCTCTGCACCGCGAAGCAGCTCTTCTTCAACCTGCTGCGGATTGGCCATCAACGCCTCGTAGCGCTCACGCGCTTCTGCCAGCTCACCGTTCACCAGCTCGAACAGGCGCTGTTTGACCTCGCCCCAGGCAATTCCGCGGGCAAATTCCTCACGCATTTCCAGACGCTGTTCCTCGCTGGCAAAAGCGGCGTAGACATCGAATACCGGCGCCGTATCCGGGTCCTTGGGTTCACCCGGCTCCTGCGAATTGGTCTTGATCTTCATGATGGCCCTGCGCAGCTTTTTTCCTGACAGCCATACGGGAATGGTGTTGTCGTAACTTTTGGACATCTTGCGGCCGTCAGTGCCCGGCAGCGTGGCCACGTGATCTTCAACCTGGGCCTCGGGCAATATGAAGTGTTCGCCATAGCGATGGTTGAAACGCTGGGCAATATCGCGAGCCATTTCCAGATGCTGAATCTGATCGCGCCCCACCGGAACCTTATGGGCATTGAACATGAGAATGTCGGCCGCCATCAGCACCGGATAGTTGAACAGGCCCATGGTAATGCCAAAATCCGGATCCTCGTCGCGCTCGATATTTTCATCCACGGCCGCCTTGTAGGCATGCGCGCGATTCATCAGCCCCTTGGCGGTTACACAGGTCAAAAGCCAGGTCAGCTCCGGAATTTCAGCGACATCGGACTGGCGATAGAACACGCAGCGCGAGGTGTCCAGGCCCAGCGCCAGCCAGGTGGCCGCTATTTCCAGCGTTGACTGGCGCACCCGTTCAGGCTGCTCGCACTTGATCAGCGCATGGTAGTCGGCCAGGAAATAGAAAGACTCGGTACCGCTGTTGCGGCTAGCGGCAATGGCCGGCTTGATGGCGCCGACATAATTTCCAAGATGGGGCGTTCCGGTGGTGGTGATTCCGGTCAGGACACGCTGTTTTTCAGACATGAAATAAAGATTTCCTGGCGATTGAATCAAGTCATTCGGGCCTGAACCGGCCCGATGGTGCGGCAAGCCGGGCTGTCAGGGCTCAATCAGCCCTGCTGCCCGCCGCGCATAATGGGAATGGGCGTTTTATCCTCGTTGACGGCAACCATGACCAGGTTTCCCTCAATAGCCAGCCTCTGGGCACCGCTTCTGAAATCCTCAATGAATATCTGGACGCGGACAGTGGCGGAGGTGCGCCCCACCCGCGTGACCTCACCCGTCATTTCAATGATGGCGCCCTCGGGAATGGGCACCTTGAAGTCAACCTGATGAATGGAAACCGTGACCACCTGGCAGCGCGAAAAGCGCGTGGCGGTCAAAAAGGCAATCTCGTCCATCCACTTGAGCGCGTTGCCCCCGTACAGGGTGCCAATGGGGTTGGCATCGTGGGGGAAAACCTGGCGGACAATGCGCGTTTTCGATCGCGCCACTCGTTCTGCAAAAGTTTCCATGGCGGGAATTATACGCCATCGCCCATACGGAAAGCCCCGCTGTTGCGGGGCGTGCTGTCATTCTGTCAGGGTATATTCAGGCGCTCAGCGCCTGTTCGGCATCAAGAACTGCAGCCACTGCATGCATGACAGATGCAATGCGCACCGAATGCTGAACAACCGCAGCGCTCACCTCGGCTTTTTGCAAAACCCTTTCGTGGCTATCGATGCACAGCCCGCAGCCGTTGACCGCTGACACGGCCAGCGACAGCAGCTCGAAGTCGACCTTGTCAATGCCGGGGTTGCCAATCACGCTCATGCGCAGGCCGGCCGGCATTCTGCCGTAGTCCTTGTTGGACGCCAGGTGCACGAAACGGTAATAGATATTGTTCATGCCCATGATGGCCGCCGCCGATTTGGCCGCATTCATCCAGGCCTCGTCCAGATGCTCACCGGCCGCCTTTTCAACACCGGCCGTCAGCTGTGCATTGCGGCTGGCAATCGCTGTTGCCAGGGCGGTGGCCCATACTTGCTCATTGCTCATGCCCTCGGCCCGTTCCTGGTCAAGCACATTGCCCAGGTTGATCCGCAGGTCGCGGGCGTAATCGGGAATCAGTGCTCTGACAGCATCAATGCTCATTCACTACCTCATAGTTGACTTGATTCAAGTTGAAAAAAGAGGCGGGAGCCGGACGGCTCCCGCACTGGAATGCCCTGAAGGGATTCAGGCCACTTTCAGAACGTCGTCACCCGGCTGCCAGTTGCAGGGGCACAGTTCATCGGTCTGCAGCGCGTCCAGAACGCGCAGGACTTCGCGGGGGTTGCGGCCAACGTTCATGTCGGTGACCGAAACGTGGCGAATGATGCCCTGCGGATCAACCAGGAAGGTTGCGCGCATGGCCACGCCCTCTTCGGGATGCAGAATACCCAGCTTGGAGCTCAGCTCGCGCTTGTAGTCGGCCAGCATGGGAATCTTGAGGTCCTTGAGGTCTTCATGGCTCTGGCGCCACGCAAGGTGGACAAACTCCGTGTCGGTGCTTGCAGCC
>DATGTG010000221.1:0-10802 GCA_035301965.1 Wenzhouxiangella sp.
TCCATGCCTATGGTGTAGCTCAGGCGCTGTTCGGGTGTCTCAAGATCGCCGTCGGCTGCAATCACGGCCGACGAAAATCCGACGGCAAGCAGCGAGCCGGCAATAATCCGGGTAATCATCATGGGTGAAACTCCTTGGGGGTATTGAAAATTTCGGAATGTGCACTGTGACCACCCGGCTGGTGGTCGGTTCATTTTGGCAAAATTCTACCAGAACACGGCGCGGGTCTGAAACGGCCTGAAAAACTTGACTCCGTCTTGGTGTTTTAGTAATGTAATACACAAGCACACGCAAACCGCCGGATAAAACATGTTTACAACGTCCAGATATCGCCGTCTGCGCATCCCCCATCGCCTGGCCATGGTGGCTGCAGCCATCTGTCTGGTGTTTGCCTTTGGGGTCGACCATTACTCGTCGGCCCTGCCGGCCAGCGCCAGCCACGACAAGGCGCCTGTTGAAACCGAAAAAATGGCTTCCTCCATTCCGGACAAGGCAGACCAGCCATCCGGAACACGCTCGGCCAGACAGCTGCTGCGCCTGTTTCCGCTGCGCTTTTAGGCATGGGGCGATAATCCACCATGCACTGGGACCCCAACCTCCCCATTTATCAGCAGCTGCGCGACAAGACCGTGGCCGCCATTCTTGACGGCACCCTGGCCGAAGGCGAAGCCCTGCCGTCGGTGCGACAGGTGGCCGTTGACTTCAAGGTCAACCCGCTGACTGTTTCCAAGGCCTATCAATCGCTGGTGGATGATGACCTGATCGAGGCGCGGCGCGGCGTTGGCATGTTTGTGCGCGAGGGTGCACAGGCGCGCCTGCTTAAAAGCGGACGTCGTCATTTTCTTGAAACCGAATGGCCGCGCCTGGCAGAACGCATTCAGCAGCTGGGGCTTTCAATCGAAGAACTTCTTGCCAAACAAAACACGACAGAAGACCAGGACCCATGACAACCGCTATCCATGCCCGCAACCTGACGCGCCACTACGGCAGCACAAAAGCCGTTGACGGCATTGACCTGGATATTCCCGCCGGCCGCATTGTCGGCCTGATCGGCCCCAACGGCGCCGGCAAGACCACCGCCCTCAAGGCCGTTCTCGGCCTGACCCGCTATCGCGGCAGGCTGAAGGTTTTGGGCCGGCGCCCGGACCGCGACCGCAGAAAGCTGATGGAGGATGTGTGCTTTATTGCCGATGTCGCCGTGCTGCCGCGCTGGGCCCGCGTGCACCAGATCATTGCGCTGACCGAAAGGCTGCACCCGCGCTTTTCCAAAGAGCGTTGTCTGCATTATCTGCAGGGCACAAAAATTCAGCAAAAAAGCAAAATAAAAGCACTGTCCAAAGGCATGGTCGTCCAGCTCCATCTGGCGCTGGTCATGGCCATTGACGCGAAGCTTCTGATTCTGGACGAACCCACTCTGGGCCTGGACATCCTGTTTCGCAAGCGCTTCTACTCCAACCTGCTCAATGAGTATTTCAACGAAGGGCGCACCATTATCATCACCACCCACCAGGTCGAGGAGGTCGAACACATTCTGACCGATCTGGTGTTCATCAAAAACGGGCGACTGGTGCTCAACGAAACCATGGATGCCATTCAGGGACGCTATTGCGAAGTCATGGCCCGACCCGGGCAAATCGAGCAGGCGCGTGCCCTGGGGCCGATTCACGAACGCGTCCTGTTCGGGCGCCACATCTTTCTTTTTGACCGCGCCGAACGGGCAAGCCTTGCCGAGCTGGGCGAAACACAGCGCCCCAGCGTGGCCGACCTGTTTGTGGCCCTGATGGGTGAAGAGTACGAAAGCACGGAGGACGCCGCATGAACCGCCGCATATTTTCCACACTCTGGTCGCTGATGCAGCGCGAGCTTTGGGAAAGCCCGGGCAGCTTCAAATGGACCCCGGCCGGCATCATCGCGCTGACCATTTTCTTTGTTGCCGTCGGGCTGATATTCAGCCTGCGCGTGGATAACGAACTGGTGTTCACCCTGGACGCCATTCGCCAGTTTTCCACGGTTGACATGGAACAAAAGCGGCTGTTCATGAGCGGCGCCCTGTTTGCCGTATCCGCCATGTTTTTCCAGATCATGCTGCTGGTGCTGCTGTTCTATCTTTCCAGCTGTCTTTACGACGAGCGCAAGGACCGCTCCATACTGTTCTGGAAATCGCTGCCGGTTTCCGACAGCATGACCGTAATGTCCAAGCTGCTGACGGCCTGCCTGCTGGCCCCGCTGCTGTACCTTGCAGCTGTCATCATTACCCAGCTTGTCCTGCTGGCCACCGCTTCGGTGTACGGCTTCATGGCCGGCGTCAACCCGCTGACCACCTTCTGGCTGCCGGCCCAGCTGCCCAATCTGTGGACCATCATGGCGCTGGGGCTTGTTGTGCAGGCGCTGTGGCTGCTGCCCGTCTATGCCTGGCTGATGTTCTGCTCGTCATGGGCCCCGCGGGTGCCCATCCTGGTTGCGGTCATCGTGCCCGCAATTGTCGCCATGCTGCAGCATGTCTGGAGCCTGCTGCTCAGCTTTTCCACGCCCGACACCAATATCGGCTGGATCATTCTCAAGCGGCTGGGCAGCGGCATGCTGCCCAACAACATCAGCTGGCAGGTGGGCGGCAACGGCGAAACTGAAATGGCAGACGTGGAATTCAGCCAGGATGTGTTCATGAGCTATTCCAACAGCCTTGAATACCTGGCCCGGCCCGATATGTGGCTGGGCCTGGCCGTGGCCGCGGTGCTGCTGGCCGGCGCCATCTGGTTTCGCCGCCGCGCGGCCGACAGCTGATGCCGGACAAACTCGTCACCGCCCTGCTTGCCCTGCTGCTGACCCCGGTTGCGCCGCTCGCGTGGCAGGGCGCCCACTGGCTGTATCCGGCCGGGCTGGTTCTGGCGGCCGGCTCTCCGCTGGCGTTTATGGTCCATCACCAGCTGCGCCCGGCAGAGCTTGCCCGGCACCCGCTTCTGGTGTCGGCCATAAGCGGCCTGGGCTGCGCCATGATCATGGTGGCCGAGCAGCGTTTTGGAGCGCGCTTTGGCTGGGCCCTGTACCCGGCCGCCGGCGCGCTGCTGACCTGGATGCTGTGGCAGCGCTGGCGGCGCAGCCGCTCTGCCTGAAGCCCCAATCGGAATATTCGTCCGGGCGCTGATCGGCCGTGTCGGCATTCCCGCCCAAAATCCGTTAAATTGTTCTGAACCCGGCTGTACTCACCTGGACAAAATCTCATGAAACTTGCCGCACCCTTCATTCGTCTGCCGCACCGGTTTGACGCTGCCGTCATTGGTGCAGAAATTGAAGCCCTTGATGCCGCTGCCTGGCAGGATCACCCGCGCCGGCTTGACGGGCACCTTGTCGCTGCCCTGATCAGCGCCGACGGCCAGCCGGACCTCACCCGCCTTGAAGGCGCCATGCAGCCAGCAGAAACGCTTTCCAGGCTGCCGGCACTCAGCCGCGTGCTGGCCGCCCTGGACACAATCATTGGGCGGGCCATGCTGGTGCGCGTCAGCGCCGGCCATGCCGGGCCGCTTACGGTTGACCTTGGCCCGTACTGGCATCGCCGCGGGCGCCTGATCATTGCCGTTGGCGGCGGCAGCGGCGCGCACTGGAACTGCGCAGAGCTGCAAACACCCGTTGATGACGGACAGATCTGGCTGATTGACGGCTGGCGCGGCTACCGCTGGACAGCCGGGCCTGAAGATGACCTGGTCTTTATCATGGTTGATGTCATCGGATCGGCCGCCTTCTGGTCCACGGTGCGCTCGGCCGACCGACCGCTTGACCCGACCGGGAGTGCCGGCATGAGCCCGCGCCAGATCAATCTGGAGTCGGCACACCGCGAGCTGGAAACCGAAACGGTTCATGCTGCGCGCGTGATGTCGCCCTGGGAAATGGACAGCCTGGTCAAGGACGTCATGGACGATGTCCGCGCAGCAGCGCCCGACAACGCGCCCCACCTGCCCAAGCTTGAGGCCGCCATAGAACAGTACGTCAACCAGTGGCAGGGCATCTATGCCCGCCACGGCGAAGACGAGGCCGGCGATGCCGCCTATCGCCAGGCCATGGAACAACTGGTTTCCCAGGCCGGCATGTTTGCCGGCCAGTGGAAGCTGGCCAACGGCGTGGACGCCGCCCAGGCCCTGTATCAGACCATTGTTGCCGACGCCCTGCGCGACAGGGACGGCCAGCCGGTCGTGGTTCTTCCACCCAATTTGCGCCAGCAGGCCCGGCACCAGGCCGGCGGCAGCGCAGCTGTTCAGCCGGCACAGCAGGAAGCGCACGAGAACCGCGCCCCGGCACCCGGCGCTCCGGCGCGCGCACCCGCTTCATCGCCCGCAACCGACGGCGCAAGCCAGGCCGCAGCCGACCCGGCCAGCTCACCGCTGCGCAGCGTGCACACCGCCTCCCTGCCGCAGCTGCTCAAGCAGACCGGCAGTTCGGTTCTGGTCAGCACCTATCAGGCCGGCAAGCTGGCCGTGCTGCGCGCCAACAACGACAAGCTCAACACGCATTTTCGTGTCTACAACCGCCCCATGGGCCTGGCCCACTCCGGCGGACGGCTGGCGCTGGGCACCGCCTCCACGGTCGAGTTCTACTACAACATGGCAGCCGTGGCCCCCAAGCTCAAACCTGAAAACATGCATGACGCCGCCTTCATGCCGCGGCGTGCACACGTCACCGGCAACATCGACATTCACGAAATGGCCTACGCAGGCGATGAACTGTGGCTGGTCAACACCAAGTTCTCCTGCCTGTGCACGCTGGATGAACACCACAGCTTTGTGCCGCGCTGGCGACCCAAATTCATCAGCGGCTACGCCGCCGAAGATCGCTGCCACCTCAACGGACTGGAGGTGGTGGACGGCAGGCCCAAATACGTCACCGCGCTCGGCACCGCCGACACGGCCGGGGGCTGGCGCGAAAACAAGGCCGGCGGCGGCGTGCTCATGGATGTCGAATCCAATGAAATCATCTGCCGCGGCCTGTCCATGCCGCATTCGCCGCGCTGGTACCAGGGCAAGCTGTGGGTGCTTGAATCAGGCAACGGTACGCTGGCCACGGTCGACCCCGACAACGGCCAGCTTGAGGTGGTTGCCGAACTGCCCGGCTTTACCCGCGGCCTGAGCTTTTTGGGGCCCTATGCCTTTGTCGGCCTGTCACAGGTGCGTGAATCAGCCGTATTTTCCGGCATTTCGCTCACCGAACGCGTCAGCGAACGCAGCTGCGGCGTATGGGTGGTCGACATCCGCTCGGGGAAAACCGTGGCCTATCTGAAGTTCGAAGACGCCGTGCAGGAAGTGTTCGCCGTTCAGGTCCTGCCCGGCATGCGTTTTCCGGACGTGCTGGCCGGCAACGATCCGCAGGCCGCCAACAGCTTCTCGCTGCCCGATGAGGCGCTCAAAGACGTGGTCCAGTCATGAAGACACGGCGTTTTGAGGGCGCGCAAGGGCCGGAGCCGGTTTGAGCCGCGCCTTTCTGAACCAGTAAACGCGGCATTCCAGCCCGCGCGGGCTGAGCCCGACGTAAACGAACTGCGCGCGCTTTGGCCAGATGGGCATGCGCCCCATCTGGCCAAAGCGCTCGTTTTCCAGCTCTATCAAAATACCGATGCACGGATAGTCGTGGCGGGCGGCGTCCTGCTCCAACAGATTGACGCTGCGCCGCAGCAGGTTGTAAACCAGCCGGGTGCGGCGCCAGGCCGGCGCGACATAGGTGCGATAGTACAGAACCGGCTGACCGAGCCTGGGCGGCAGCTTGGGCACGGCCGTGCTTACCGCGGCAATCTCGTCTTCTGAATCGCGCGCAAAAAACACCACCTGGCTGACGCGGGCACGGCCATCGTCGCCTTCAGGCAGCGCTTTTTCACGCTGCCAGAAGGCAATGATGTCATCAGCATCCGACCGGGTCAGCTGATCCCATCCGAGGTGGTAGCTGAACCGCTTGACTGAAGAGCTTGCTTTCGTTTCCATTGCAGGACATTCCTCCGGGCTGCCGTTTGTTTCAATCTAACAGCTTCAACGGAATCTGGCCCGCAAACGTGACCTGCAGGCGGTTATGACAAGGCGTCAATAATGGCCTTGCAGAAGGCCGGCAGATCAGCCGGCGTGCGGCTGCTGATCAGATTGCCGTCAACCACCACCTCTTCATCCACCCAGCTGGCGCCGGCATTTTTCATATCATCGGCAATGGACTTGAAGGACGTCGCCTTTTTGCCCCGCAGAATATCGGCCGAAACCGCCACCCAGCCGCCATGACATATCCACGCCACCGGTTTGCCGGCCGCCGCCGCATCGCGCACCAGCCCGACCATGGACTTGTGCTGACGCATGCGGTCGGGCGCCATGCCGCCGGGAATGATGACGGCATCAAAATCATCCGCGGTGACATCGGAGGCATCTGCATCGACTGTCACCGGGTAGCCCCTGGAACTGTGATAGGTCTTTTCGCCGGCACCAAGAACCGACACCCTTGCGCCCGCCTCAATCAGGCGCAGATGCGGATAATGCAGCTCCAGCTCCTGGTAATTGTCTTCGGCAAGAATGGCCACGTGCTTGTTGGCTATCGACATTGACATCTCCTTGTTGCTTTGTTGAAAGGCTTCAGGAGATTTACATGACGCTTGATGCGCGCCGAATCAAGTTCGGGGCAGCAGTCACCCTTCTCAGTTCGCCACCTTGAAGCCGCGCTCGCGAATGGCATGAACCTGGTCGCGCAGTTCGGCGGCCTTCTCGAACTCCAGGTCCTCGGCGGCCTTGAACATGGCTTTTTCCAGGCGTACGATCTCACGCGCGGCTTCATCCGGGTCCATGACCTGCACCTCGTATCCGGGCGCTGCATCCTCGGCCACCCGACGCGCCGGCGCACGGCCGGGCACGCTGCCGGCATCGGCCATGATGTCGGCAATGTTCTTGCGGATGGTCTGCGGTGTAATGCCGTGCTTTTCGTTGTGGGCCATCTGCCTGGCGCGCCGGCGCTCGGTCTCGCCTATGGCGCGCTCCATGGAGCCGGTCATGTTGTCGGCATAAAGAATGGCCTTGCCGCGCTCGTTGCGGGCCGCCCGGCCGATGGTCTGGATCAGCGAACCCTCGGAGCGCAGAAAGCCCTCCTTGTCGGCGTCCAGAATGGCCACCAGTGACACTTCGGGCATGTCCAGCCCCTCGCGCAGCAGGTTGATGCCAACCAGCACGTCAAAGGCGCCCAGGCGCAGGTCGCGGATGATTTCCACCCGCTCGACGGTGTCAATGTCGGAGTGCAAATAGCGCACGCGCACGTCGTGCTCGGCCAGGTATTCGGTCAGGCTTTCCGCCATGCGCTTGGTCAGGGTGGTGACCAGCACGCGGTCGCCCATGCCCACCCGCTGGCGAATCTCCGACATCAGGTCGTCCACCTGACTGCCGGCCGGGCGGACCTCCACTTCGGGATCAACCAGCCCGGTCGGGCGCACCACCTGTTCGGCAACAATGGCCGAATGGTCCAGCTCCCATTGGCGCGGCGTGGCCGACACAAGAATCATCTGCGGGGAGCGCGCCTCGAATTCCTCGAAGGTCAGCGGGCGGTTATCTATGGCCGAAGGCAGGCGAAATCCGTATTCCACCAGGGTTTTCTTGCGTGCCCGGTCGCCCCGGTACATGCCGCCGATCTGCGGAATGGTGACATGCGATTCGTCAATGATGAGCAGGGCGTCCTTGGGCAGATAGTCGAACAGCGTCGGCGGCGGATCGCCCGCCTGGCGGCCGGTGAGATGACGGGAATAGTTCTCGATGCCCTGGCAGTAGCCCAGCTCCAGCATCATTTCCAGGTCAAAACGGGTGCGCTGTTCCAGGCGCTGGGCCTCGACCAGCTGATTGGTTTCGTTCAGGTATTCCAGTCGTTCCTTGAGCTCCGCCTTGATGGCCTCGACCGCGTCCAGCACCACCTGGCGCGGCGTGACGTAATGCGTCTTGGGGAAGATGGTCAGCTCGTTACAGGTTTCACGCACCTCGCCGGTCAGCGGATCAAAAAAGCTGATGCGCTCAATCTCGTCATCAAACAGCTCGACGCGCACCGCCTCCATTTCCGAATCCCCCGGAAACATGTCGATGACCTCGCCACGCACGCGGTACGTGCCGCGTCTGAGCTCGAAGTCATTGCGCGAGTACTGCATTTCGGCCAGCCGGCGCAAAATCTCGCGCTGCTCAAGGCACTCGCCTACCGCCAGGCGCAAGGACATCTTCAAAAATGAGCTCGGATCACCCAGCCCGTAAATGGCCGAAACCGTGGCGACAATAAGCGAATCGGGGCGTTCCAGCAGAGCCTTGGTGGCCGACAGGCGCATCTGCTCGATGTGCTCGTTGATGGAGGCATCCTTTTCAATGAAGGTGTCGGATGCCGGCACGTAGGCTTCGGGCTGGTAGTAGTCGTAGTAGCTGACAAAGTACTCGACGGCATTGTCGGGAAAGAAGGCCTTGAACTCGCCGTACAGCTGGGCTGCCAGCGTCTTGTTGGGTGCCATCACCAGCGCCGGGCGCTGCACGCGCTCAATGACATTGGCCATGGTGAACGTCTTGCCCGAGCCGGTCACGCCCAGCAGGGTCATGTGCGAATCGCCGGCCGTCAGCCCCTTTGCCAGTTCGTCTATTGCACGCGGCTGATCGCCGGCCGGGGAAAACTCCGACACCATGCGAAATCGTCTGTTGGTCAAATTGATTCACGCTCCGGCATTACCGCCTTGATTATAATCAACCGTCAAATGCCATGATTGGCAGTGGCGTAAACAAAAACCCAAACAGATGGAGTTGCAGCGTGACTTTCCGATTTGCACCGCGTGTCAGCCAGGTCAAACCTTCGGCAACACTGGCCATGGCCGCCCAGGCCGCCGAACTCAGGGCGGCGGGAAAAGACGTGATTTCGCTGAGCGTGGGCGAACCGGATTTTGGCACCCCGCCCCACGTGCGCCAGGCCGCCATCGAAGCCATCGAAGCCGGCCAGACTCGCTACACGCCGGTCGACGGCACGCCCGAACTGAAGCAGGCCGTCATCGACAAGTTCCGCCGCGACAACAGCCTTGATTACCGCCCCGAACAGATTCTGGTCTCGACCGGCGCCAAGCAAAGCCTGTACAACCTGATACAGGCCCTCGTCAGCGAGGATGACGAAGTGCTGATCCCCGCGCCCTACTGGGTGTCCTATCCGGACATGGTCAAGCTGGCCGGCGGCGCGCCGGTGACGCTCAACTCCACCGCCGACAACGATTTTCTGATCACGCCGGCCCAGCTTGAAGCATCCATCAACGAACACACCCGCCTGCTGATTCTCAATTCACCCAGCAACCCCAGCGGCCAAGCCTACAGCCGCAAGCAGCTCGAAGCGCTCGGTGATGTGCTGCTCGACCACCCCAGAATCATCATCTGCACCGATGATATCTACGAGCACATCTGGTGGGGAGACGAGCCTTTTTGCACGCTGGCCGAAGCCGTACCCGCCCTGGCCGAACGCACGGTGGTCGTCAACGGTGTGTCCAAGGCCTATGCCATGACCGGCTGGCGCATCGGCTTTGCCGCCGGACCGGCCGCCATCATCAAGGAAATGAAAAAAATCCAGGGACAGAGCACGTCCAACCCCTGCTCCATCAGCCAGGCCGCCGCCACGGCCGCGCTCAACGGCCCGCAGGACAGCATTGAAGAAATGCGGCGCGCCTTCAAGACGCGTCATGACTGGGTGGTTGACGCCCTCAACAAACTTCCGGGCGTCAGCTGCCGGCCGGGCAACGGCGCATTCTATGCCTTTGCCGACTTCAGCCAGGCCATGGAAACGCACGGCTTCGGCGATGACATCGAGCTGGCAGAACACCTCTTGGGCAACGCGCTGGTGGCCACCGTCCCCGGCTCGGCCTTCGGCACGCCCGGGCATCTGCGGCTGTCCTTCGCCTGCAGCCTGGAAACCCTGCAGGATGCCGTGGGCCGCATTGCCAAATCCCTCCAGGAGCCCGCTTCATGACCGACGCCAATACAACGGACGCTTCAGCAACGGACGAGAGCGCCATTACGCTCAGCGCCATCGAGGCGCGCGTGCTTGGCTGCCTGATCGAGAAGGAAGCGACCACGCCCGACAACTACCCGCTGACCCTCAACGCCACGGCCACCGCGTGCAACCAAAAAACCAGTCGCGAACCGGTCATGCAGCTGGAGCCGGGCCAGGTAGGCCACGCCCTGCGCGAGCTTGAAAACAAAAATCTGGTCAGGCACGATTTTTCGGCGCGCGCCGACCGCTACTACCACCGCGCAGAAAAAGGACTGGAGCTGACCCGCGCCCAGCTTTCTCTTGTCGCCCTGCTGCTTCTGCGCGGGCCCCAGACCGTCAGCGAACTGCTGGCCCGTACGCGCCGGTTGCATGAATTCGATGACGCCGATGAGGTTGATTTCAACCTGCAGAGGCTGGCGCAAAAACAGCCGCCGCTGGCCACGCTGATGCCGCGCCAGCCCGGCCAGCGCGGGCAGCGCTGGGCCCACCTCCTCAGCGGACCGGTCAAGGCTGAAGCGCCCGGCGCCCGTGTTCCACACAGCCCGCCCGCATCGCAAGCACACAACATGGACGTTCTCGACAGGCTCGATGACCTTGAACAGCGCGTAGCCGATCTGGAAGAACAGCTGGGCAGAGCGGAACCGGACGCCTGATGCCGTGCGGCCGACAGACAGCGGGGCCTGTTTCCTACAGCGGCAGGCAGCGCTGGCGGATGGACGCCCGCCATATTTCCGGGCGATTCTGGACAGGAATCACACCTGTCCGAGAAGCGCATGGCTGCATCAAAAAATCATGGATTGACCCTTGTCGAG
>DATGTG010000222.1:0-2190 GCA_035301965.1 Wenzhouxiangella sp.
GAAGTACGTGGTGCGCGCCTCACCTGGATCACAGCGCATTCGCGTACCCTGTGGCCACAACGGCAATCTTGCCCAAACCAAACGCTGAACCAAATCATGGAATTTCGCCTCCGCGCCCGCATTTTCTCCAGCAAGGCCGGCCCCTGGCTGCGCCTTATGCGCCTTGACCGGCCCATAGGCATTGCATTGTTGCTGTGGCCCACCTGGTGGGGGCTGTGGTTTGCCGCCGGCGGCTTTCCGTCGTTCAGGAATCTGGCGATCTTCACCACCGGCGTCATCGTCATGCGCACCGCCGGCTGCATCATCAACGACTTTGCCGACCGCGATCTCGACCCGCAGGTCGAGCGCACCTTCGACCGCCCGCTGGCCGCCGGTGAAATTGCCCCGCGCCAGGCCCTTGTCCTGTTCTTCATCCTGCTGGCCGCCGCATTCGTGCTGGTGCTGTTCACCAACAAACTGACCATCATGCTGGCGTTTTTCGGCGCCCTGCTGGCCGCCACCTACCCCTTCTTCAAGCGCTTTACCCATTTCCCCCAGCTGGTGCTGGCGGCGTCTTTCAGCTGGGCTATCCCCATGGCCTTTGCGGCCGAGGCCGGCACCATTCCGCAGCTGGCCTGGTGGCTGTTTGCCGCCAATTTTGTCTGGACCGTCATCTTCGACACCGAATACGCCATGGCCGACAGGCGCGACGACCTGAAAGTGGGCGTCAAATCCACCGCCATCATTTTTGGCCGCGCCGATGTGCCCATTCTGGGCGCGCTGATGGGCATCATGACCGCGCTCCTGCTCATCATCGGCGTGCACTTTCTGCCCGAGCCGGCCTGGTTCACCGCCGTGGCGCTGGTCTTCATCCATTTCCAGATTCAGCTGTGGCGCATTCGCGAACGCGAACCAGCGGCCTGCTTTCGCGCCTTTTTAAGCAACCACTGGGTCGGCATGATCCTCTTTGCCGGACTGGCCGTATCGCTGGCCCTGCGCGGCGGATAAGCGCGGGCTCGCCTCAGGCCCTGGCCACCATCCATACATCCACCCGCCCAACGCCGGCGTTTTTCAGCGCCGCCGCACAGATGGCCAGAGTGGTACCGGTGGTCATGACATCATCCACCAGCGCCACATGCCGCAAGCCGTGCAGCCGCCCCGTCACCCCAAACGCTCCGCGCAGGTTGCGGCGACGCTCAACCGCCTTCAGCCCCGACTGGGCCCGGGTGGCGCGCACGCGCCGCAGCGCCTCCAAAACCGGAATTTGGCCCAGCTGGGCCGACAGGTCACCGGCCAGCAGGCGCGACTGGTTGAAACCGCGCCACAGCTCCCGGCGCCAATGCAGCGGCACCGGCACCAGTGCCTGCGGACGGTGGGCGCCCAGCGCCACCAGCCGGCGGGCCGTGAGCGCGGCCAGAACCCGACCGGCGGCCAGATTGCGCTGAAACTTGAAGCGTCTGATCAACACCTGCAGCGCATGGTGGTAGGCATAGCCCGCCCAGGCCCGATCAAATGCCGGCGGACGCCGACTGCAGCGGCCGCATAGCTTGCCGGCCACGTGCAAGGTCAGCCCGCAGCGAATGCAGGCATGCCTGGCCACCGGCAGATCCGCCGCGCAGCCGCTGCAGCAATCCATTTTTGCGTCCGCAAACCCGCCGCAAACCAGGCATACTGCCGGCAGCAGTCTGTAACCTGCCTTCGAGAGCATTCACCCGTCCGCATTTCATTGGCCAACGGCATCACCATGCCACAAATACCGGTTTTACAAAATACCCGGCCGCCGGCCGCCGACGTGCGCCAGCGCTTTGGCCGGGTCGCCGGCCACTACGATCAGCACGCCGAACTCTACGAGCTGGTGGCCGAACGGCTGCTGGGGCGGCTCGATGGTCTGCACTTCAAGCCGCAGCGCATTGTTGACCTGGGCTGCGGCACGGGGCGCCACGCGCTGACCCTGCGCGAACGCTTTCCCGAGGCGCAGATTCTGGCCCTGGACTGCAGCCCGGCCATGCTCGATCAGTCGCGCCGCCGGCGCGGCCGCTGGCGGCCGCGTTTTGACCTGGCGCAGGCCGACTATGACGCCCTGCCGCTGGCCCAGGGCAGCGTCGATCTGGCGTTTGCCAACATGTCGCTGCAGTGGGGCACCAGCCTGGCCAATCTGCTCATGGGGCTGCGCCGCATCATGCGGCCCGACGGCATGGTGCTCATGACTTT
>DATGTG010000223.1:0-9214 GCA_035301965.1 Wenzhouxiangella sp.
GCCGAATTCCTGGTGGGCGTTGACGCCGCTGCCCACCGCCGTGCCGCCCTGGGGCAGATGGCGCAGGCGCTTGAGCGCGTCTTCAATGCGCGCTTCGGCATTCCCGATCTGCGCCGCCCAGGCGCCCAGCTCCTGGCCCAGGGTGACCGGCATGGCGTCCATCAAATGCGTGCGCCCGGTCTTGGCCACGTCGGACAGTTCATCGGCGCGCTTTTCAAGCGTTTCGCGCAAATGCGCCAGGGCCGGCAGCAGTTTTTCATGGGTGGCCAGGCAGGCGCTGGCCTTGAGCGTGGTGGGAATCACGTCGTTGGAGCTTTGGCTCATGTTGACGTGGTCGTTGGGGTGCACGCCCGGCGTGCCGTTGCGCTCGGCCAGATGGGCAATCACCTCGTTGGCGTTCATGTTGGAGCTGGTGCCCGAACCGGTCTGATAAATGTCGATGGGGAAATGCGCATCCACCTCGTTGCCGGCCACCCGGGCCGCAGCGGCGACAATGGCATCGGCCTTTTCGTCATCCAGCAGCCCCAGCTCGCGCTTGGCCTCGGCACAGGCAGACTTGACCAGGCCCAGGGTGCGGATAAACGCCGCCGGCATGGGCTGGCCGCTGATGGGAAAATTGTTGACGGCCCGCTGGGTCTGCGCGCCCCAAAGCGCATCGGCGGGCACCTGCAGCTCGCCCATGCTGTCGTGTTCGGTACGAAACTCACTCATGGATATCGCTTCTTTACTCTGTCTTTGAATTGAATGGCATGATGAACCCTGCAATTATAGCCGGGCTTGAGCCAGCGGTTCTTCAACCCCTGTTTTCCTGGCTGTCCAGGCATCTGTCACCGCAGCACAAACCCCACGTAAAAAGGCCCGGATATTTCCGGGCCTTGAGTTCAAGCACTGCTGTGTTTTCGGGCTTACATCAGCCGGCGTACGGCAGCGCCGCCCAGCACAGCGATCATGAGCAGCACCGACCAAAATCCGAGTGTTGGTACCGACACGGCCGGCCTGGCCGTCGGCTGTGATTCCGGCATGACGGCGCGGATAAACATGGCGCGGTACCCGCTCTGAACTGCACCGCTAGGCTGCCACGGCTCATTTTCCGTCTCCATGTACCCCCCGGCCAGCGGGGTGGACTGACTTTCGTCAGCGGCCAGATAA
This sequence comes from Wenzhouxiangella sp., assembly GCA_035301965.1. Taxonomy (GTDB): domain Bacteria; phylum Pseudomonadota; class Gammaproteobacteria; order Xanthomonadales; family Wenzhouxiangellaceae; genus Wenzhouxiangella. The sequence continues at coordinate 1,150 of DATGTG010000223.1, forward strand.
ATGCCCTCATGTTCAGGAAGCGGCTCCCATTCAACCGAAACAAAAACCTCGCCACTGGTTATTTCAATGCCCAGATCGGAGATGTCAAAAGCCTCAAAAGCGGGCACAAAAGGTATCCCTGAAATGCGGACGGCATTGCCGGTAAAGGATTTTGTGCCCATGACCGCACCGGGGCCGCCGCCGGCAGCTTCCTTGTACACGACCAGATTGAAATCCAGCGGCACATCCGAAGGCTGGTTTGTAATTAGCGCCAGACAAACTGTGGTGATGGTTGCCGGATAGCTTGGCGGCGCAAACGGGTCGGCTATCTTTCCGTAGACCGCTGATGGATTCCAGCCATAGCCATCCTCGGCCTCGCCATCGTCATGAACAACGATATCGGCCACGCTCGGCTGGCATTCCGCAGCGCTGGGTGCTGATACCTGAAACGGCGAATTGGGCGTGTGTGACAGCAGGCCGCTGTCCCGCAAGCTGGATGCGTGATCTGATTCGGCAACGCCGTACGAAGACAAAGCGAGAGCTGTCGCAAATAACGACACATACAAAAATATTTTTTTCATTGAAGGTCCCTATCCTGAATAATCAACAGCCCCAGCTGATACTTAATCATATCCTTCAAACCAGCCAGGCTCAACTGGAAGCTGCAGCTTCTTCAGGCCGCTCCATTTTCAAAAAGCCCTCGAGCTCGCCCTGAAGTTCGGGCGCAATCTCTTCGGCGTGGGCCAGACGCATGTAGAACAGGGTGAAATAGATGTTCTTGAGCGATTCAACCACTCGCTGAAGCACGGCGCCCAGCAACTTGCACAGCCAGAGGGCCAGCAGCAGCGGAAGCCAGCTGAAATGCCGGCCGTCCAGCCAGGCCGGCGGGCTGTCGCTGAACATTTCGCCCAGATCACCAAAATGAAATGCGGCAATGCTGTCGCCCACCAGCAGGCCGGCGCCGATGGCAAGCACGATGAGCACCGTATAGACGGGCGTGATCAGCGTGCCGGCCGCGCCGCCGGCAATGTCAATGCCGAACACGCCGACCAGGGTTTCGGGCACCGCGTGGCGCAGGTCTTTCATCTTGCCCACACCTTCCTTGAGGCTGCAGTCATCCACGGTAACGGCCGGCGTCAGAAAATGCCGGGCCAGATCCCATACTTCGGTCAGCGCCCACAGAGTGACCTTGACGATGAGCCCCTTGATGCCCTTCGATTCCTGCGCCGCCTTCGAGCCGATATAGGCAAACAGCAGCGAGCACCAGCCCAGCACCCACACCCGGCCGCGCAGCCCGCCCACCCGCTTGCGGGCATCGGCCAGCGAGGCCTTGCGGCCGCGCACGCTCTCGGCCACCAGCCAGCTTTGCGCCATGTCCTGGCGGACGTAGAAAAAATACTTGTAAACAAACATCAGCAGCGCCGCCAGCAGCAGCAGCGTTCCCAGCCCGCCGCGATCGACAGCAATGGCAAAAATGGCGGCAAAGAAAATGGTCACCATGACGGCGGCGTAAACGGCCGCCCGCCGCCAGGGCCCGACAATGCCGGTGTCGCGGCCAACAATGGTGACTGTATTCTTGAGCAAAAAGCCCAGCTGCTTGACGCGCTCGCCCGCGCCCGGCCTGGTGAATTCCTGTGTCATCGGATGTCCTGGCGCAATGATTCATTGCGGCTGTATGGCAACATGCTGCATGGCAGCAGTCCGGCTTGCTTGCCCGCATAAACCCGCCGATGGCAAAATTTCAATGCGCGGCTGGCAAACCTCACGCACCAGTACGAGTTTTCAGAACCGGTTGTGCCACCAAACCGGCCCGCCCAAGCAGGTATTGAAGCCGGCGTCTCCACTCAAGCTGCCCCTGGCCGGGGGTGACGTCTTTATTCCGGCTGCTCAATGCTTTTGGCACCGACAGCCGCACCGCCATTATCTGTGCAGTCCTGGTGCGCCAGGTGCAGGTTGTCGGGAACAGAAAAGCCTGGCGTTGCGGTATCATTGTCCGCTCACCAATCAAAGCGTCCGAAAACCATGACAACCCACGCCCTGACCGCTCTTTCTCCGCTGGACGGCCGCTATGCTTCCAGGCTTTCGGGGTTGCGCCGGCTGGCTTCGGAAGCCGGCCTGGTCAAGCATCGGGTGAAGGTTGAAATTGCCTGGTTCAAGGCGCTGGCAAACGAGCCCGAATTCCCCGCCCTGCCCGCGCTGTCGCGCGATGACCGGGCCTTTCTCGACCGGCTGGCGGACGAATTCAGCGCGCAAGATGCGGCCGCGGTCAAGGCCATTGAAAAAACCACCAACCACGACGTCAAGGCGGTTGAATACTGGCTCAAGGAGCAGTTTTCAGGGCGCGCCTCGCTGGCACCCCATGTTGAATTCATCCACTTTGCCTGCACCTCCGAAGACATCAACAACCTGGCCTGGGCGCTGATCATTCGGCAGGCGGTAGTTGAAGAACTGGACGTGCTGCTGGCCGACATTGATCGCCGGCTGTCCGACATGGCAAAAAGCACGGCGGACATTCCCATGCTGTCGCGCACCCACGGGCAGACCGCCTCCCCGACCACGCTGGGCAAGGAGCTGGCCAACACGGTTTTCCGGCTGCGTCGCCAGAGACGGCTGCTCAACCAGGTTGAAATTACCGGCAAGATCAACGGCGCTGTGGGCAATTTCAATGCCCATGTTGCCGCCTGTCCGCAGGTGGACTGGCCGGCCCTGGCGCGCAATTTTGTCGAGGACCTGGGCCTGGTCTGGAACCCGTACACCACCCAGATCGAGCCGCACGACATGATGGCCGAGGTCTGCCACGCCCTGATGCGCATCAACACCGTGCTGCTGGATTTTGCCCGCGATGTGTGGGGCTATATTTCGCTGGGCTATTTCCGCCAGCGACTGGTTGAGGGCGAAATTGGATCCTCCACCATGCCGCACAAGGTCAATCCCATTGATTTTGAAAACGGCGAGGGCAATCTGGGTCTGGCCAACGCCGTGCTCGGACACCTGGCCGCCAAGCTGCCGGTCTCGCGCTTTCAGCGCGACCTGAGCGATTCCACCGTGCAGCGTTCGCTGGGTTCCGCCTTTGGCTATTGCTCGCTGGCCTGGCAGTCCATTCTCAAGGGACTGGACCGGATTGCGCCGGATGAAGAGCGCCTGGCGGCTGACCTGGACAACGCCTGGGAGGTGCTGGCCGAGGCGGTGCAAACCGTCATGCGGCTGCACAACGTGCCTGAACCCTATGAGAAGCTCAAGGCGCTGACCCGCGGGCAGGGCATAGACCGCGAACGGCTGCGCAAATTTGTCAGCGAGCTGGCCATTCCGGCCGCCGACCGCGACCGTCTGCTGGCCATGACGCCGTCTTCATACACGGGCAATGCCGCAGAAATGGCCGGAGCAATCGACCATTATGTCTAGCGCGTGGCTGTAACCGGCTCAAACACGTTGATATCGCTTTATCAGGCCCAATGAATGTACAGGCACAGCTATAATCAGGCCTGTACCTGCCACTCACTCAAAATTTCCCGATCGGCTTTCGTTTTTGGACGGCATCCTTCATGACCGATTACTTGCAAGAGCAATATAAAAACTCCCTGTTTTCCGGCGGCAACGCCGCCTATTTTGAAACCTATTACGAAGACTGGCTGGATGATCCCGAATCGGTGCCGCAGCACTGGCGCGAGGTGTTTTCAAAGCTGGCGGACGGTACGGACACCGATACCCGCCACAGCCAGATCGAGGAGCGGTTCCGGCTTCTGGCCGCGGCCGGACTGCAGCCTGCGCCGGCTGCCGGCACAGGTGACCACAGGCAGGCCGGCGTTTTGCGCCTTATCAATGCCTACCGCGTGCGCGGGCACCTGCGCGCTCATCTCGATCCGCTCAACCTGACCGAGCAGCAGCAGGTTCCCGACCTTGAGCTGGGCTTTCACCAGCTGGATCAATCGGATCTGGACACGCAGTTTGCCACCGGCACGCTGGCGGCCGCCGACCAGCTGCCGCTGAGCGAAATCATCGACATATGCGAAAACACCTACTGCGGCAGCATTGGCGTTGAGTACATGCACATCAACGACACCCGCCAGCGCCGCTGGCTGCAGCAGCGCCTCGAGGGCGCGCGCGGCCGCTACACCCTGCCCGATGACGAGCGCAGGCACCTGCTCGACAAGCTCACCGCCGCCGAAGGCCTGGAAAAGTACCTGCACTCCAAATACGTTGGCCAGAAGCGCTTTTCACTTGAAGGCGGCGAAAGCCTGATTCCCCTGCTCGACACGCTGATACGCCATTCGGGCAGCCACGGGATACGCGAAATGGTCATGGGCATGGCCCACCGCGGCCGCCTCAACGTGCTGGTCAACATTCTGGGCAAAAGCCCGCGCGAACTGTTTGCCGAATTTGAGGAAAAGATTGCCGAGGACGATCCCAACCGCACCGGCGACGTCAAATACCACATGGGCTTCAGCTCGGATGTGCCCACGCCCGGTGGCCCGGTTCATCTGGCGCTGGCGTTCAACCCGTCGCATCTTGAAATCGTCAACCCGGTGGTGATCGGATCGGCGCGCGCGCGCCTGACGCGCCTGCACGATGACCAGCGCGAGCAGGTTCTGTCCGTGCTCATCCACGGTGACGCCGCCATTGCCGGCCAGGGCGTCAACATGGAGCTGTTCAACATGTCGCAGGCGCGCGGCTTTGCCGTGGGCGGCGCGTTTCATGTGGTGGTCAACAACCAGATCGGCTTTACCACGTCGAATCCGCAGGATGCCCGCTCGACCCTGTACTGCACCGAAGTGGCCAAGATGGTCAATGCGCCCATCCTGCACGTCAATGCCGATGATCCGGAAGCAGTGGTGTTTGCCACCCGCGTGCTGTCGGACTTCCGGCGCGAATTCAACAAGGACGTGGTGCTCGACCTGGTCTGCTACCGCCGTCTGGGCCATAACGAGGCCGATGAGCCGGCCGCCACCCAGCCACGCATGTACGCCGCCATACGCAAGCTCGACAGCGTCCCCACCCAGTACGCCAAACAGCTGGCAAAAGAAGGCCTGGTTGACAAGGACGCCATCAGGAAGGCTGACGACAGATACCGCGAAAAGCTTGACAGCGGCGAGCCCGTCATTGAGCTTTTGGACGGTGACGAGGCCATTCAGACGGTTGACTGGAAACCCTATCTGGATGCCGAATGGCGTGAAGAGGTCGATACCGGCGTGGAGGTTGAAAGCATACGCCGGCTTTCCGACAAGCTGACCACCCTGCCCGAAGGTTTTGAGCTGCAGCGTCAGGTTCAGCGCATTGTCGATGCGCGCAAAAAAATGGCCGCCGGCGACACGCGCCTGGACTGGGGCTTTGCCGAAACCATGGCCTACGCCACGCTCATTGAAAGCGGGCGCGGGCTGCGGCTGGTGGGCCAGGACTCCGGGCGCGGCACATTTTTCCATCGCCACGCCGTTTTGCACAACCAGGTCGACGGCCAGACCATCCTGCCGCTGTCGAAGCTGGCCGAGGACAGGCGCAAAGTCGAAGTGATCGATTCCCTGCTGTCGGAAAACGCCGTGCTGGCATTCGAATACGGCTATGCCACCGCCGAGCCGGAAACGCTGACCATCTGGGAAGCCCAGTTTGGCGACTTTGCCAACGGCGGCCAGGTGGTCATCGACCAGTTCATCGCCTCGGGCGAAGCCAAGTGGGGCCGCCTGTGCGGTTTGGTCATGTTCCTTCCCCACGGCTACGAGGGCCAGGGCCCGGAGCATTCCTCGGCCCGCCTGGAGCGCTTCATGCAGCTGTGCTCGGGCGCCAACATGCAGGTTTGCGTGCCCACCCTGCCCTCGCAGATGTTCCACATGCTCAGGCGTCAGATGCTGCGGCGTTTCCGCAAGCCGCTGGTGGTCATGACGCCCAAGTCGCTGCTGCGGCTCAAGGAATCGACATCGACGCTGGACGACCTGGCCAACGGCCACTTCCAGCTGGTCATCGACGACCCGGCGCAGCCCGACCCGGAAAAGGTCGAGCGCCTGGTCCTGTGCTCCGGCAAGGTCTATTTCGACCTTGCCAAGCAGGCCCGGGAAGATGAGGTGGACAATGTCGCGCTGGTGCGCGTCGAACAGCTCTACCCCTTCCCGCGTGAAGAAGTGCAGGCCATGACCCGGCGCTACAGCCACGCCAAAGAGGTTGTCTGGTGCCAGGAAGAGCCCATGAACCAGGGCGCCTGGTTCCAGATCAGGCACCATCTGCAGGCCTGCGTCGGCGAAAACCAGAGCCTTGATTATGTCGGCCGCCGCGGATCATCATCACCGGCCGTCGGCTATTATCAAGTCCATCAAGAACAGCAAAAACGTGTGGTCAGCGAAGCCCTGACCCCAGGTAAATTCACGGAGTAACCACCCATGAGTGTTGAAATAAAAGTTCCCAACCTGCCGGAGTCCGTTTCGGACGCCACCGTTGCCAAATGGCACAAGAAGCCGGGCGACACGGTCGAGCGGGATGAAACCCTTGTCGATCTTGAAACCGACAAGGTTGTTCTTGAAGTGCCGGCACCGGCCGACGGCGTGCTTGAAAGCATTGCAGCCGACGAGGGTGAGGACGTGAACGAAGGCCAGCTGCTGGGCGCCATGAAGGAAGGCGAGGTTGCAGCGGCCGACAAGGACGAAGACAGCGCTGCCGGCGACAAGGCCGACGAGGCTGAAGCTGACCAGGGCCGCGATGAGCCTGCGCCGGCCAAACAGGCATCGGGCAGCAAGGACCTGCCGCCCTCGGCGCGCCGCCTGGCCGCCGAGAACAAAATTGATGCCGGCGAGGTGTCGGGCAGCGGTCGCGGCGGTCGCGTGACCAAGGGCGACGTGCTGGCCCACATGGCTGGCGCCGGCCCGCGCCCTGAAGAGCGCGTGAAAATGTCGCGCCTGCGCTCGCGCATTGCCGAACGCATGAAGGAAGCGCAGAGCACGGCGGCCATTCTGACCTCGTTCAACGAAGTCAATCTGCAGGCCGTCATGGACCTGCGCAAGCGCTACCGCGACGAGTTTCAGGAAAAACACGGCGTCAAGCTCGGCTTCATGTCGTTTTTCGTCAAGGCCTGCTGCGAAGCGCTGCAGAAATACCCGGTTGTCAACGCATCCGTTGACGGCGACGAGATTGTCTATCACGGCTACCAGGATGTCGGCATTGCCGTATCCACCGAGCGCGGGCTGATGGTGCCGGTGGTGCGGGATGCGCACCGCATGAGCCTGGCTGAAATTGAAAGCTCCATCGCCGAATACGCCGGCCAGGCCCGCGACGGCACCATCAAGCTTGAAGACCTGCAGGGCGGCACCTTTACCATCACCAACGGCGGTGTGTTCGGATCGCTGATATCCACCCCGCTGCTCAACATGCCGCAAAGCGCCATCCTGGGCATGCACACCATCAAGGAGCGCCCGGTGGCCGAAAACGGCGAAATCGTTATCCGTCCGATGATGTATATCGCCCTGTCCTACGACCACCGCATCATCGATGGCAAGGACGCCGTGCTGTTCCTGGTGGCCGTCAAGGAAGCGCTGGAGGATCCGGCGCGCATGCTGCTCGCTCTTTGAGGGAACGGCCCGACACACCTGAACAGACACTGACAAAACCTAGCAAGGACAACTGGCAAATGGCTGACAAGGAATTTGATCTTATCGTTATCGGCGGCGGCCCCGGCGGCTATGTGGCCGCCATTCGCGCGGCCCAGCTCGATATGAAGGTACTGCTGCTCGATGACCGGCGCAACGCCGATGGCAAGCCCGCACCAGGCGGAACCTGCCTGAACATCGGCTGCATTCCGTCCAAGGCCCTGCTCGACTCGTCCAAGCATTTTGCCTACCTCAAAAACGGACTGGACAGCCACGGCATACAGGCCGACAACCCGTCCATTGACGTGGGGCGCATGCTGGAGCGCAAGGACAAGGTGGTCAAACAGCTGACCGGCGGCATCAACCAGCTGCTCAAGGCCAACAAGGTCGAATTTGCCAACGCTCGCGGCAAGCTGCTGGCCGACCGCCAGGTTGAAGTCAGCCCGCACGAGGGCGAGAGCTACACGGTGACCGGCAAGCACGTCATTCTGGCGGCCGGCTCTGTGGCCATGTCCATTCCCAAT
>DATGTG010000224.1:0-3777 GCA_035301965.1 Wenzhouxiangella sp.
ATTATTGTTGATGTACACATTGGAAAAGTCATCAACATCAAGATGCACCCCACCGCCGCTTCCGAGCAGGGTCTTGTTATTTGAAAAATAACTGTTGTGGATGGTAATTCCATCAGAAGCGTTGGCTATGTAAACGCCCACCCCTCCGCCATCGCCTTTGGCCGCATCATTGCCCGATATCACTGAGTCCTTGATGGTCAGGTTGCCTGAACCATAAAACGGCTCATGCCAGACCCCACCACCTGATTCACCGGCCAGATTGTTGACAATCTGGACGCTGTCCAGCACCAGTTTAGGACTGTGAGACAAAACCCCGGCACCGTAATCTCCACCACCGCCGGTAATGGTCAGGTTCTTCAGAGTCAGCGACTCTGAATTGAAAGCCTCATCAGGATGATATTTGCTGTAAAAAACCGGCTGGCTGCCGTCTCCTTTCACCGTAATCCGGCCGCCGCCGTCAATAATGACGGGACCACCGGCCAGAAACGAGCCGTCTCCCCATGTTGCAACACTGGCATCCATGGTGATGGTACCGCTCAGGCTGGATGCAAATACAATCTCATTCAGATTGCCGACGGAGCCTTGCTCACAGTCGCCATGCGCCAGCCCTGATGTTGCGGAATAAAGCGCCGCGCGCAATGAGCATTTTCCCGTGTCAAAATCGTCATCCAGCGTATCAACTGTAATAACCGCCGCCTGCAGAGACCCGGCCGCCAGCGCACCGGTGACCGCGGCCGTCAGCGGCGCTATTTTTGGCTTGATGTTCTGGCGAAACTCGTATTTGGCGTCTGACTGATATTTGGACATCACTCTCTCCCGGCAAAATCGTCATTGCGGTCATCAATGCAAGCCACCAGCTCCCTCCAGACGACAATACGGAAAACGGGGCAAAAACCTGACACGCCGGAACTTATTCGTTTTCAGCCTCGCGCTCCGGGACAAAACACAGCGGGCTGCGGCCAGCCTGAAACAGTGATAAAATTCCCAACCACGGGCGATTAGCTCAGCGGGAGAGCACTGCCTTCACACGGCAGGGGTCGCTGGTTCGATCCCAGCATCGCCCACCACTTTTCTTTTGCAAATCAGCGCGCTACAAAAGCCGCCCGGCTTTTGCCGGCATCAAGGCCGGTGCCAGCGCCCATCCGCCCGCCCCCATAATGATTTGCGCAAAAACACCGAAGCCTGCCCAGGCTTACAAACGCCCAAGTGATTCAGACAGCTGACCCTTTTACTGCCGGCGCGGCAGGCTGTCACCCGTGAAATTTACGCATCCGCCATAATCAGCAGCACGGCGGCAATGACCGCAACCGTCCGGCACCAGGCAGCCGTGCAGCCGCATTGCGGCCTGGTGCCACCAAAATGATCCATGCAGCCAGAATCGCCTGATGCCGACCTATAGTCGCTTTTGCCCATCCATATCAGCCAAGGAGTTTGTCTTGAAGCCTGTTCTTGCAACCATCGTTTTGCTTGTTTGCAGCAATGTTTTCATGACCTTTGCCTGGTACGCACACCTGAAGGAGCTCAACGACAAGGTGTGGATCGTTGCCGCCCTGGCCAGCTGGGGGCTGGCATTTTTTGAATACCTGTTTCAGGTGCCGGCCAACCGCATTGGTTACACCGTGCTGAGCGTTGGTGAACTCAAGATCATTCAGGAGGTCATTACCCTGAGTGTTTTCGTGCCGTTTGCGCTGTTCTATCTTAAAGAACCGCTCAAGCTTGATTATCTGTGGGCCGGCCTGTGCCTGATGGGCGCGGTGTTTTTCATGTTCAGAAGTCATCTGGCCTGAATCTGCAGCCCGCTTGTTTAATTCACCATTCCTGCAACGGAGCCTTTAGTCATGTCAAATTTCACCCGAACCGGCGCGCTGATTCTGGCTCTTGGACTTGTTCTGGGCCTGTCGGCGCTTGGCTACCTGCTGGGCAACGCGGCACTGTCGGTCAGATCCATGGAGCGCACCGTCACCGTCAAGGGACTGTCGGAGCGCGAAGTTGAAGCCGACATTGCCACCTGGCCGCTGGCCTTCCAGGTGGCCAGCAATAATTTGGACGAGATTTATCAGACCATTGAATCTCGCTCGGGCGTCATCCGCGATTTTTTGATTGATTACGGCATCGCGGATGAAGACATCATCCTGTCGCCGCCGGATGTAACCGACGTGTACGCCCAGCAGTGGGGCGATCAGTCCAGCGTGCGCTTTCGCTACACCGGCAGCGGCACGGTAACGGTGCATTCCGAGCAGGTGGACGCTGTGCGCAATGCCATGGCCAACGTTCTCGAACTGGGCAAGAAGGGCGTGGCCATTGCCGGCGATCACTATTCCGGCTATTCATCGGGGCGGTTCCAGTTTACCGGGCTCAACGACATCAAGCCCGAAATGGTGGAGGAAGCCACCCGCAACGCCCGCTCGGTGGCCGAAAAATTTGCCGAGGACTCCAACAGCCGGCTGGGCAAGATCAAGACTGCCAGCCAGGGTCAGTTTTCCATTACCGACCGGGACTCAACCACGCCGCACATCAAGAAAGTGCGCGTGGTGTCCACCATTGTCTACTATCTGTCGGACTGAGCCACGCCCACCACCATCCAGGCATCACCGCGCGCCCGCCAGCCCAGCGAAGCAAGGCGGGCGCCCAAAAACCCGAACGCAAAAGCGGCCATAAGCCACGCCAGCCCACCGGCACCAGCCGGGGCTTGCAGGCCAACCAGGCCCGCCAGCGGCGCGAACACCGCCAGGTTGAAAATGCCGGCATAACCCAGATAGCGCATGTCGCCCGCGCCGATAAGAACGCCGTCGAGCACCCACACCACGGCCCCCAGCGGCACCGACAGGCCAAGCACCACCAGCGTGGGCGGCAGCACCGCGTGCACGGCCTCGTCGCTGGAAAACAGCAGACCAATCCAGCCGTTGCCAATCACCAGCAGCGCGCCCAGCACAACCCCGCAGGCCAGGCCCCATTGCAGGCATCGGCGCAGTATTGCCCGGGCGGCCTCGCGGTTGCCCTGGCCCAGCCGGTGGCCAATCAGCGCCTGGGCGGCAATGGCCAGCGCATCCAGCGCAAAGGCCACGGTGGCGAACAGCGTCATGGCAACGTGAAAGGCCGCCAGTTCGACCGGCCCCAGCACGGTGGCCACATACACCGCCAACAGCATGGCGGCGCGCAGCGTCAGGGTGCGCAAAAACAGCCAGCCGCCGTCGGTCGCCCCCATTCTTATGCCGGCCCAGCGCGGCCACCAGCGCGCCCGGTGCTTTCTTGCATGACGCCCGATGACCAGCGCATAAGCCGCCACCATGCCCCACTGGGCCAGCACCGAACCGATGGCCGCACCGGCAATGCCCAGCCTGAACACATACATCAGCAGATAATTGAGCAGGATATTGGCGCCAAAACCAATGGTGGCCACCCACAGGGGCGTGCGCGTGTCCTGCAGGCCGCGCAACAGGCCGCTGGCGGCAAACACCAGAAGCAGGGCCGGAATGCCCGGCATGGACAGCCGCAGATAGATTTCCGCCTGGGCGGTGACATCGGCCGTGGCTGAAAACAGCCCCACCAGCCAGGGTGTGGCCACAAAGCCCGCAACCGCCAGCACCAGCCCCAGCCCCAGCGCCGTCCACAGGCTGTCCATGCCCACGCCAATGGCACGACCAATCTCACCCCGCCCCAGCCGGCGCGCCACCGCCGGCGTGGTGCCATAGGCCAGAAACACCATCAGCCCGACAATGGTTTGCAGCACCGCCGCCGCCAGCCCCAGCCCGGCCAGCGCGCTGCTGCCCAAATGCC
>DATGTG010000225.1:0-5383 GCA_035301965.1 Wenzhouxiangella sp.
GACCAATACCTTGAGGCGGACGCTCTGCTGCTTGACGCGCACGCGCCCGGGCAGGCCGGCGGCAGCGGCCGGCGCTTTGACTGGAACCAGGTGCCGGCCCTGCCGCGACCGTGGATTCTGGCCGGCGGACTGACGCCGCAAAATGTGGCCGGCGCCTGCGCCAAACTGAAGCCCGGCGCCGTTGATGTATCCAGCGGCGTGGAGATCAGACCGGGGATAAAGAGTGATAAGCTGATGACCCAATTCATACAGGCGGTGCGCCATGGCTGAAGTTGCCAAAAAACAACCGGAATTGACCCCGTTGCCCGACGCCAGAGGACACTTTGGCGTGTTTGGCGGGCGTTTCGTGGCCGAAACGCTCATGGCCGCGCTCGAAGAGCTGGAGCAGGCCTGGCGCAGGCACTGGTCAGGCGAGGACTTTGTGGCCCGTTTCGATTCCGATCTGGCGCATTTTGTCGGCCGGCCCTCGCCGCTGTACGTGGCCGAAAACCTGACTCGCAAGGTTGGCGGGGCAAAAATCGTGCTCAAGCGCGAAGACCTCAACCACACCGGCGCGCACAAGATCAACAACACCGTCGGCCAGGCGCTGCTGGCGCAGGCCATGGGCAAAAAGCGCGTCATTGCCGAAACCGGCGCCGGCCAGCATGGCGTGGCCACAGCCACCGTTGCAGCCCGGCTGGGCATGCAGTGCGAGGTGTACATGGGCGCCGAAGACGTGCAGCGCCAGGCGGTCAACGTGTACCGCATGAAGCTTTTGGGCGCCACCGTCCACAGCGTCGAGGCGGGTTCAAGAACGCTCAAGGATGCGCTTAACGAGGCCATGCGCGACTGGGTCACCAATGTCGACAACACGTTCTACGTGCTGGGCACGGTGGCCGGGCCGCACCCGTACCCGGCCATGGTCAGGGACTTCAGCGCCGTGGTTGGCCGCGAGGCGCGCCGCCAGATGCTCGACCTTTTCGGACGGCTGCCCGATGCGCTGGTGGCCTGCGTGGGCGGCGGCTCCAATGCAATGGGGCTTTTTTACCCGTTTGTAAACGACCAGGACGTTGCCATGTACGGCGCCGAGGCCGCCGGGCGCGGGCTGGAAGGGCTGCAGCACGCAGCCAGCCTGAGCGCCGGTCGCATCGGCGTACTGCACGGCTCGCGGACCTATTTGCTCGACGATGATGACGGTCAGATTCTTGACACGCATTCCGTTTCCGCCGGCCTGGACTATCCCGGCGTGGGCCCCGAGCACGCCTGGCTCAAGGACAGCGGCCGCGCCAGCTATCACGGGGTCACCGACGAGGAGGCGCTGGCCGCATTCCACGAGCTGACCCGCGTGGAAGGCATCATGCCGGCGCTGGAAAGCGCCCATGCCGTGGCTTACGGAATGAAGCTGGCGGCCGGGCTTGATCGCGACCGCATTGTTCTGGTCAACCTGTCCGGCCGCGGCGACAAGGACATCAATACCGTGGCCCAGCTAGAAGGAATGACGCTGTGAACCGCATCGACGCCCGTTTTGAGCAGCTCAGGCAGCAGGGCAGAAAAGGCCTGATTCCCTACGTGACGGCCGGCTATCCCGAGCCTTCGGCCACCGTGCCCGTCATGCATGCCGCCGTGGCCGCCGGGGCCGATCTGATCGAGGTCGGCATGCCCTTTTCCGATGTCATGGCCGATGGGCCGGTCATTCAGCAGGCCTGCGCCAGCGCGCTTGAGCAGGGCACGGGCACCGACGAGGTGCTGGCCATGGTGGCGGAATTCAGGCGGCGCGACCAGAATACGCCGGTGGTTTTCATGGGCTACGCCAATCTCATCGAGCGTCGCGGAGCCGAAACATTCTGCCGCCAGGCCGCCGATGCCGGGGCCGATGGCCTGCTGATTGCCGATTGCCCGGTGGATGAATCGGAGCAAATGCAGGCCCTGCTGGCCGCCGCCGGGCTGCATCAGATATTTCTTGCCGCGCCGACCACCACCGCATCCCGGCTCGGGCTGACCGCCAGCCGCGCGGCCGGGTTTCTGTATTATATTTCCGTCAAGGGCGTTACCGGTGCCGCCACCCTGGACACCGCCGCCCTTGGCTCCGAGGTTGACCGCGTGCGCGCGGCCATCGACCTGCCGGTGGCCGTCGGTTTTGGCATTCGCACCGCGCAGCAGGCGGCCGCTGTCTCGGAATATGCCGATGCGGTCATTATCGGCTCGGCGCTGGTCAGGCGCCTGGGCGAGGCGGGCACCACCGAACGGGCCGTGCGCGCCACCACCGAATACCTTGAACCCATTCGCCGGGCGCTGGACGAGTCTGCCGCCGGGCAAAACAAAGCTGTGAGTATCTGAATGAACTGGTTTCAGAAGTTGATGCCCGGACGAATTCGCACCGAAGGTTCGAAAAGACGCAAGGTGCCTGACGGGCTGTGGACCAAGTGCAAATCCTGTGAATCCGTGCTGTACAGGCCCGAGCTGGAACGCAACCTGAATGTTTGCCCCAAGTGCAGTCACCATATGCCGCTGGTGGGGCGGGCCCGGCTGGAATCCTTTCTTGACGACGGTGAGCATGATGAAATAGGGGCCGATCTTGAGCCTGTTGACGTGCTGCGTTTTCGAGACACCAAGAAATACCGCGACCGCATCACCACAAGCCAGAAAAACACCGGCGAGAAAGACGCCCTGATCGCCCTGCGCGGCCTGCTGATGGACATGGAGCTGGTTGCCTGTGCCTTTGATTTTCGTTTCATGGGCGGTTCCATGGGCTCGGTGGTGGGCCAGCGCTTTGTGCTGGCCGCCGAGGAATGTCTGAGGCGCGAGCTGCCGCTGGTGTGTTTTTCAGCCTCGGGCGGTGCCCGCATGCAGGAAGGGCTGTTTTCACTGATGCAGATGGCGCGCACATCCGCCGCGCTGGCCCGCATGGCCGAAGCCGGCCTGCCTTATATCGTGGTGCTGACCCATCCCACCACCGGCGGTGTTTCAGCCAGCCTGGGCATGCTGGGTGACATCCATCTGGCCGAGCCCAATGCACTGATCGGCTTTGCCGGCCCGCGCGTGATTGAGCAGACCGTTCGCGAAAAGCTGCCCGAGGGCTTCCAGCGCTCCGAGTTTTTGCTTGAAAAAGGCGTTGTCGACCAGATCGTCGATCGCCGCGAGCTGCGCTCGCGCATTCACGGGCTGCTGATCATGCTGATGTCGTCGCGGCGCCGCAGCACCGAAGTTGAAGGTGACTTGTTTGCAGGTGCTGATGCCGGCAAGGACGCTGATCAAGACAACAGCTCCGGATCCGGAGACGCCGGGCAGGAGAACGTGCCGGACAATCCGGGGCCGGCAATGACCGATGTGGACGACGACAGCACCGGTCAGGAGAGCGCTGCGACCGCTGAAAACGATGCAGAGAAGCCCGCTGGTGATGACGGCGAAGTGTCTGTGCAAAGCGGCACCGGGGAAGCGTCCCCGCCACCCGGGGCAGATGAAGAACCGGATCCGGGCGAAGAAGAAGGAAAGGATGCAGACTGACGAGCGGCCCGTGGCTGTTCATTGTTCAGATTCTGACCCGGGTTCAGATCCTGGCCCGGGTTCAGACCGCGACCCGGATCGTGATTTGGCTGCCTGGCTGGCGCTTTTGGAAAAGCGCTCCTCCGAAGCGCACATCGATCTGGGCCTGGCCCGCGTCCGCCAGGTCTGGAAGGGAATGCAGACGGCGCTTTCCGCGCCGGTTATCACGGTTGCGGGCACCAATGGCAAGGGCTCGACAGTGGCCATGCTCGAAGCCATGCTGACGGCGGCGGGCCACCGACCGCTGGTTTATACCTCGCCGCATCTGGTCAGTTTTTCAGAACGCATTCGAATCGGTGGCCGGCCGGCTGCCGAGCACGCCATTGCAGCCGCATTCGATCAGGTGGAGCGCGCCCGCGGCAGCGTAACGCTGACCTACTTCGAGCACATTACCCTGGCGGCGCTGGCCATGGCATCCGCCCATGATGTCAACGCCGTGGTGCTCGAGGTCGGGTTGGGCGGACGGCTGGATGCCGTCAACATCATTGATCCCGACGTGGCGGTCATCACATCCATCGGCATCGACCACGTCGAGTTTCTGGGCGATGACCGCCGGTCTATCGCGCTTGAAAAAGCCGGCATTGCCCGTTCGGAACGCCCGGTCATCGTTGGCGAAACACAGCCGCCGGACGGCTTGCTGGCTCACCTTGAAGGCGTGGGCGCCCGCATCACCCTGCTCAATGATGTCTATGAGCAGGACTCATCAGGCTTTGTCCTGAAAGATGTTTCGGGCGCCGCGCGCCTGGCTTTTGCGCCGCCGGCCCTGCCGGGCGCCTGGCAATGCCGCAATGCGGCCCTGGCGGTTCTGGCCCTGCGGGCGCTGCGCGACCGCCTGCCCGTGTCTGCCGAAACAATGGCCCGGGGGCTGGCGCAGGTGCAGCTGGCGGGGCGGTTTCAGCAGCTGGCAAAAAACCCGGATGTGATTGTGGATGTGGCCCACAATCCGGCTGCTGCGAGGGCACTGGCCGGCGCCCTGGGTCCGCATTCCGGGCGCAGTACGGCGGTGTTCAGCGCATTGCACGACAAGGATGTTGCCGGCATTGGCCGCGCGCTTGTCCAGTGCTTCTCGGACTGGCTGGTTGCCCCGCTGGCCACAGGACGCGGCCAAAGCGCAGCCGCCATTATCAACGAGTTGCAGGCGGCGGGTGTTTCCGCTCGCATGATGGCGGTAGAATCGGTGGGCGCAGCGCTGGAACAGGCGCTGGCGGACAGCGGCCCTGAGGACCGAATCGTTGTTTTCGGTTCGTTTCTGACGGCGGCTGAAGCATTGAATCAATGGCCATCCCGGCGGATCCGGTAGTTTATGGACAAGCTTTTGAAACAGCGACTGATAGGTGCCAGCATTCTGATTGCGCTGGGAGTCATTTTTTTGCCCATGCTGTTTGATCGCGGCAGCAGTTCGCGCGACACGGGCGAGCATATGGTTGAGTTGCCCGAACGCAATGCCGGCGAAACCCGGGTCAGGCGGCTGTCGCTGGAACCCGATGCTTCACGCCAGCCGACAAGACCGGCACAAGAGCGGACTGAACCGCTGGACGAGCCGGTGGATCATGCCCTGCATGACATTGACGTGCTGGACAACACCATTACTGAGCCCGATGCCGGCGGTGGGCGGCCGGACGCAGATGAAGCGCTGGCGGATGCGGCCGCGCAGCAGGAAGAATCGGAAAGCCCTGTCGATGAGGCTGAGCCGGTGATTGAGCCAGAGGAGCTTGAAATCGTTGCGGATGAAACACTGCCCGAGGCCGAGCCGTCATCCGGTCAGTCGCCGGAAGCGGACGAGCCGGCCGACCCGCAGGGGCGGTGGGTGGTTCAGGTGGCGGTTTTCAGCAGCAGCAAAACGGCAGAATCAATCAGCCAG
>DATGTG010000226.1:0-4852 GCA_035301965.1 Wenzhouxiangella sp.
TGACTTTCTGCATAACGCAGATCGGATGGAATATCACTCATTAAACCGTCCCTGAAAAATGAATTTCCGCCCGATTCTACCAGCAAAACAGGCGGGCAACGCCATTGCAGCGCGGGTGTTTTAGGCCTGGCTGCAGCTGCAGGAATTCCGGCATTTTCGGCGGCAGCGCAGGTTGCCCCAGTGTGCCGCCACCAAAAGCATGCCGCCGGCTGCTGTCAGCGCCGAAGCCGCCAGCGGAGGCAGCACGCTGATTTCAAGCAGCGCCGCAAAACCAATAATGATCAGACCTATTGACCCGGCCAGCAACAGCCTGCGCTGGCGGTGGGTCTTGTAGCCCGACCAGAACGCCACGGCTCCAACGGGCACCACCAGAAGCAAAAACACAAAATGAAACCATTCGCTGCCGAAAACACCCATGGTCACCACCGGCGCCATCACCAGCAGCACGCTCAGCACCAGGCAATGAACCGCGCAGGCGATTGACGCGCTCATGCCCAGTTTGTCGAGCAGACCCGCGCCGCGATTTTTCCAGTCGTTTGATTGCCGAACAGTTGCCATGCACAACAGCCTTCGAGTTTTGAAACACTATAACATTCCTTTTGTGCCTGTGGCATTTCCTCACCCGCTCATCCCGCACGAACGCATCCGGTTCATGGCATGCTCACCGGCCAGTCCATGTTCATGAAAGCATCGTGACCGATTTTGTTTCAGCCCCGCTGACGCCTGCCCGGATTGAATGGCAGGGCAGCACCCCGGCCTCACCCGTCTACGGCGACAGCTATTACATGGCCGGCATGGGCGCTGAAGAAAGCAGCGCGGTGTTCCTGCAGGCCAACCGGCTGGAGCAGCGCTTTGCCTCGCTGCCGCCCAACGGGCTGTTTGTCATCGGTGAAACCGGCTTTGGCACCGGGCTGAACGCGCTGCTGGCTGTCCAGTGCTTTATTCAGCATGCGCCGCCCGATGCGCGGCTGCATTTTGTATCCGCCGAGCTGCACCCGCTTCGCCTTGCCGATCTCAAACGCGCCCACGAGCAGTGGCCACAGCTTGAAAAATACAGCCACCCGCTGCTTGAACAATGGCCCGGCGCCGCGCCCGGTTTTCATCGCCTGCGTCTCAACAACCAGGCAGAGCTGACCCTGATGTTGGGTGATGCCAATGTCCTGTGGCCGGCCGGCCCGGATGGCGTGGACGCCTGGTTTCTGGACGGATTTGCCCCGGCCCGCAATCCCGGCATGTGGACAGAAGCATTGTTTGCAACGCTGTTCAGGAAATCATCGGGGGGCGCCACTATGGCCACTTTCAGCGCCGCCGGTGCTGTGCGCCGCGGCCTTGAAAATGCCGGCTTTGAG
Organism: Wenzhouxiangella sp.; assembly: GCA_035301965.1. GTDB lineage: Bacteria > Pseudomonadota > Gammaproteobacteria > Xanthomonadales > Wenzhouxiangellaceae > Wenzhouxiangella. The sequence goes on from DATGTG010000226.1 coordinate 1,350, forward strand.
GTTGAGCGACACCCCGGCTTTGGCGGCAAACGACACCGGATCACGGCGCACAAACCGGGGCCGTGGCAACCGCAGCGCTATCAAACCGGTCACGCAACAGTGGCCGGCGCCGGCCTGGCCGGCTGCACCACAGCCCGCGCCCTGGCCGAGCGAGGCTGGCAGGTTGATATTCTTGACCCCGATCCAGGCCTCGACAGCCCCCTGCCGCTTGCGGCTGTTCTTTATGCCACTGCCAGCCACCATCTCAATGCCCAAAACCGCTTTTATCTTGGCGCGCTGGCCCACGCCCTGCGCTGGCTTGAGCGCCACAACTTTCCCGGCAATCTCTCACACGGCCGCATGAACGGGCTGGTGCAACATCCTTTCAATACGCGCATGGCCGAAAAAATTGCCCGAGCAGCCACAGCAGGCGCCTGGCCACCCGAACTGCTGCGCACTGAAGATTCTGGCCGGGCGGTGATGCCGCAAAACGGCTGCCTCAACGTTCATGCCTGGCGCGGCCGGCTGCTTGATCATCCCCGGATCACCCTGCGCCAGGACGCCGTTAAACGCTTTTCACACAACGACCCTGTCCAGGTCAAAACCACCGGCGGGCTCAATCTGCAAACCGACAGGCTGATTTTGTGCACCGCCGGCGCCACCGGCGGTTTCCCCGGGCTGGACTGGCTCGGCTTGCGTCGCGCACGCGGCCAGGTCACTCTGTGCCGCGCCACCCAAGCCAGCCAGCAAGTGCAGATGACCCACTGCCATTCGGGTTATTTCACGCCGGCAATCAACGGCATCCACTGCGTTGGTGCCACATTCGATCGCCAGCGCGGCACGGCCACCGTCATCCCCGAAGATGACCGGCACAATCTGGCAACACTCAAAAAGGAACTGCCGCTGCTGTGGCAGGCCCTGGGCGGCGAAAATATTGAAATTGCCGGCCAGTTTGCCGGCCTGCGCTGCCAGTCGCGCGACTCCCTGCCCATTGTCGGTCCATTGCCCGATCCGCGCCACAACCCCCATTCCGTCAGCGACCGCATCTGGCTGAATATTGCCCACGGCTCAAGGGGGCTGACGCACACGCCGCTGTGTGCCGACCTTGTTGCCGACCTCATTTCCGGCCTGCCGGCCCCTGCAGATGAGCACATCGTTGCCGCGCTGGCGCCGGCAAGGTTCATCGAGCGTCAACGGCGCCGCAACCCGGACTGGCTGCCCGGCACAAGCCTGAAGGCGAATCGCCTGGACAACAAGTGATAACCACACCAGCCTGTTGCATAATGCAATTTCACGGGCATGCCGGTTCACGCAACCGCAAGCACAGCCATGGGCGACAAGCAGCACGATGATGACCTGACCCATCCTGACGAGGACGCCACGCGCGTGCTCGGCCAGGATGCCGACAACAATGACATTGAAGATGCTCCTGGCGAGCTCAAGCTGCCAGGCTACCGGGTTTTGAAAAAACTTGGCAGCGGCGGCATGGGCCAGGTTTTTCTTGCCCACCAATATGATCCGGTCGATCGCCAGGTTGCGGTCAAGCTTATTCGTCAAAAGATTCGCAGCGTTACCAGCGAGGTGCGCTTTCTTGTCGAACGACAGGCGCTGGCGCAAATGAGCCACCCGGCCATTGCGCAAATATTCGAGGCCGGCACCAACCCCGATGGCTACCCATACTTCGTGATGGAGTATGTTCCAGGCCAGACCCTGATGTCATTTTGCAATCAGCACCGCCTGAGCCTCCATGAACGCCTGGAACTGTTCGTGCGCATTTGCCAGGGTGTATCCCATGCGCATCAAAAGGGGCTGATTCACGGGGATCTCAAGCCGGGCAATATCCTGGTCACGCTCATTGATGGCACACCACAGCCAAAAATCATCGATTTCGGCATTGCCGCCACCGAAAGTCCGGCCAGCGAACGCCGCCACCAGAGCGCAGCCGGAACGCCCTTGTACATGAGCCCCGAACTGTTTGATAAAGATGCCGGCATCGACATTCGGGTCGATATCTACTCGCTGGGCATCATTCTGTATGAGCTGCTGTCCGACGCCCGGCCCTATCCTGGAACGCTGTTTGACGAATCCGATACCCGCATCCTCCACCAGCGATTGACCAGACAGGCGCCACCAGCACCATCCCGGCTTCTGGAAAAAGGAAGCGCCCGTCTGAAGCAGGCCGCCGCCCGGCGCAATACCACGCCGTCAAGACTTCTTCGCGGCATCCGGGGCGATCTTGACGCCATCACGCTCAAGGCCATCGCCCATGAGCGCAACCACCGCTACGCAAGCGTGACGGAGCTTGCTGAGGATATCCGTCTTCATCTTGCCTGCCAGCCAGTACACGCAAGGGACGCCGGACGGCTTTATCTTGCACAGCGCTTCGTGCGCAGAAACGCGCTGGTGGTTATTGCAGCCTGTCTCATCACCGCCTCTTTGGCTGCTGGTTTGACTCTGGCGGTTCATGGCATGACCGAAGCGCGTCAGCAGCAGAAAATTGCCGAAACCCGCTCGTCGGAACTCAGGCGCATGGTCGAATTCCAGCAATCCATGCTGGGCGACCTGCAGCCGCGCGAGCTGGGCCAAAGTTTTGTCGAGCGTCTTCGAAACCAGCATGCCCAATCATTCAGCCACGATGCCGACGAGGAAACCATCGCAGCCGGCATTGAAGCATTCGATCTGGCTGTGGGCCGCATCAACCCCACCGACCTGGCCCAGGATCTGCTGGACGAATTCATGATGCAGCGTGCCATCGACAATATTGAAGCCGACTTTGCCGACCAGCCCGGGCTGCAGGCGGCTCTTTACGAATCTGTCCGTGATATTTACGTTGACGCCGGCATGATCGAACACAGCCTGCCGCTGGCACAGCGCGTGGTCGATCTCAGGCTTGCGGCCCAGGGCCCGGATGCCACCGCCACCCTGCTGGCCCGGCAGCATCTTTACCGACTGCATGTGCGGTTGGCCGAATACGATGATGCGCAAGCCCAGCTGGACGAGATTGTTCCCAGGCTGCGTCCGGACGACCCCGATCAGCTGAATCTGCGCCATCTCATCCTGGACAGCATGGCCAACCAGCTGTCCAATATTGGCGAACACGACAAGGCCGTGATCATGGCCCGGGACAACATAAAACTGGCCGAACAGGAGCTTGGGCATCATCATGAATTTACCGTGCGCGCCATCAATACGTTGGGCTATGTACTTGCTGTATCGGGCCAAATCAAAGAGGGGCTTGTCCACTTTCAGGCCAGCGCCGAGCGTGCTCGCGGGCATTTCGAGCCGCACGAAGACGCCTATTACAGCGCCCTGCTGAACACCGGTGCCGCGCTCGGCCAGCTCGGCCGCCTGGAAGAGGCCTACGAAATCGAACGCGAAATCTACGAAAACCTCGCCGGACACTACGGCCGCCGCCACCCCTCTACCCTGAAAGTCATGAACAACATGGCGCTGACGCTCATGGACCTGAAACGCTTTGATGAGGCCACCGCCGCCATGCAGGACATTCTGCGCTACACGCGCGA
>DATGTG010000227.1:0-9992 GCA_035301965.1 Wenzhouxiangella sp.
GCGCGGGAGTCGGACATAGCGCTTGTCTCAACGCCCAGCGGTTTTTCCCTGGTGCCCATGCGCGACGATGAGGTGCTTGAGCCCGAGGAGTTCAAGAAGCTGCCTGAAGAAGAGCGCAAAAGGATTGAAGAGCGCATTTCCGAGCTGCAAAAAAAGCTGCAGCAGGAGATTCAGCGCATTCCCGCCCTGCGCAAGTCGTTCCAGAAACGCGTGCGCGATCTCAATGAAGAAATGATCCAGTTTGCCCTGGGGGCCCCGGTGGAAGCGCTCAAGCAGGGCTGGCTGGAGGACAAAGACGTGCTCGCCTGGGTGGAGTCGGCGCGCGAACATATTGTTGAAAATGCAGCTTTTCTGCGCGGTCAGGACGGCAGCGGGCCACCGCGGGCCCTGCTTGACCGCTTCCGCGTCAACGTGCTGGTGGACAACAGCAAAACCAGCGGTGCACCGGTGATCTACGAAGACTTGCCGACCCATCACCGCCTGGTTGGGCGCATTGAGCACCAGGTCAGGGACGGCGCCGTTTATGCCGATTTTTCCAGAATTCTGCCCGGTGCGCTGCACCAAGCCAACGGCGGCTACCTGATTGTTGACGCCGCCCGTGTGCTGTCGCATCCCATGGCCTGGGAAAGCCTGAAGCGCGCGCTGGTTTCGGGCGATATCCGGGTTGAATCCCTCGACCGGCTCTACGGGCTGGCCAGCACGGCCAGCATCGAGCCGGATCGCATTCCGCTGTCGGTCAAGGTGGTGCTGGTGGGCGAGCGCCAGCTTTACTATTTGCTGGCCCAGCATGACCCCGATTTTCTCGAGCTTTTCAAGATCGAGGCCGATTTTGAGGACGATATCGAGCGTCATGGCGACAATCTGGAACTTTACGCGCGCCTGCTGTGTTCGCTGGCACGGGCCAGCGGCTGCCCGCCGCTTCACCGGTCGGCCGTGGCGCGCATGATTGAACATTCCAGCCGGCTGGCCGATGACCAGCGGCGGCTGAGTGCCGGCGACAGGGTGCTGCGTGACGTTTTGGCCGAAGCCGGCTACCGGGCCAGGGAGGATCGGTCGGAATCGGTGACTGCCGAACATGTGCAGCAGGCCATCGACGGACGCAATGAGCGCGCCGGCCGGCTGCGCCAGGCCAGCCTTGATCAGATCAGGCGCGGCATAGTCATGATCTCCACGTCCGGAAAGGAGGTGGCCGGCATCAATGGCCTGTCGGTACTGCAGCTTGGCGACTTTCGCTTTGGCCAGCCAACAAGAATTACCGCCACGGCGCGTCCGGGCAGCGGCCGGGTGGTGGATATCGAGCGCGAGGTCAAGCTTGGCGGCCCCATTCACAGCAAGGGCATGCTGATTTTGTCCAGCTATATTGCCAGCCGCTATGCGGCTACCAGCAATCTGTCGCTGGCGGCCAGCGTGGTGTTCGAGCAGTCCTACGGAGGGGTGGACGGTGACTCGGCCTCGCTGGCCGAAACCTGCGTTTTGCTGTCGGCCATTGCCCGGGTGCCGCTCCGGCAGTCGCTGGCGGTCACCGGTTCCATCAGCCAGCACGGGCAGGTGCAGGCGGTGGGCGGCGTCAGCGAAAAGGTCGAGGGTTTTTTCGAGGTTTGCCGGCAGGCCGGCAAACTGGAAGGCCAGGGCGTGATTATTCCTGCATCAAATGTTGAGCATTTGATGGTCAACCCCGATGTTCAAAAGGCGGTGGCCGATGACAGCTTCAGGATTTATCCGGTGCGGTCCGTCAGCGAAGCGCTGGGGCTGCTGACCGGCATGCCGGTGGGCGAAGCCGATGAGAATGGCGACTACCCCGAGGGCAGCTTCAACCGCTGTGTGGCCGATCGCCTGGCGGAGTTTGCGCGCGCTGCCCGCCGCGACAGGCGCCGAAAGGATGACAATGAAAGTGATGGAGATGACAACAGCAGCAGCGAGTAGCAACAGCGGAAAACGGCGTGGCCCGGCGCGCATTGTGGCGCTGGTCGATGACATGCCGGATACAGGCGGCGTGCTTGACGCCGCCATCCATCAGGCGGTTCGTCACGAGGCGCCGCTTTTGGTGCTTGCACACCGCCAGTCTCATGCTGCCCGCTGTGCGGCCTACCCATTTGCCACCGAAGTGGGGCGCTGGTCCGGAAGGGTGCGCCCCATGGACAGCGGCTTTGTAACCCGCCACCATGCGCGCTGCCTGGCAGACATGAGGCGCCGCATGGCAGCTGTGGCAAGGCGGGCCGGCATCCGCTGGCAGCTGCTGGAAATAGACGGCCAGCTGGTGGAGGAAGTGCTGGCACTGAATCGCCCGGATGACCTGCTGATGCTGACCCGAATTCTGTCCGTCCCCGAGCGGGCTGCTGAATGGAGGCGGGCGGCCCTGGCATTGGCCAGGCGCGCTGCCGGCGCTGTCCAGATGGTTCAGCCGGCATCGGCTGTTGATCGTGGCCGGGTGGCTGTTTTGCTGGATGATGAACACAGCGCCGCGCGCCTGTTTGAAACAGCGGCCGGCAGGGCACGGCTGACCGGTCGGCGGCTGGTGGCGCTGCTGACCCCGCAGGCCCGGCGTTCGGCCGCCATTGCCGGCATGTTGCAGCAGTGCGGAATTCGCTGCCGGGTACGCGCCGTGGCGGCAAAAACCGCGGCCGAGCTGCTGCCGGCACTGGCCGAAGAACACGCGGCCGAATTGGTTATCGGTCGCGCCGGCCCCTGGCTGGACTCACCGGCGGCCGGCCGCGTGCTGGCGCTGTGGCAGCTGCCGGTGTTTATCGCCGCGCGCTGAATCCGGTGACCGGGCTGGCTGTCAGTCCAGCGTATATTCGCTCGCCGGCGGTCGCAGATTGTAGTTTGACGCCATGACCGCTCCATAGGCGCCGGCGTTGGCGATGAGCATCACATCACCTTCAACGGTGTCGGGCAGCAGCCTGTCCAGCCCGAGAATGTCGCCGGTTTCACAGATGGGGCCAACCACATTGGAAACCCGGCTGCCCGGCTCCTGCAGGCGGCTGAGATTGACGATTTCGTGCCAGGCACCGTACAGCGCCGGGCGAATCAGCGAGTTCATGCCGGTGGCGATGCCCACATAGTGCTGGTCGCCCTTGGTCTTGGTTTGCGTGACCCGGGCCAGCAGCACGCCGGCAGGCGCGGCGATATAGCGGCCGGGCTCAATCCACAGCTCCACCGACGGCGGCAGCTTTTTGCGCAGCTGCGCCAGCCCGCCGTTGAGGGTGGCCAGATCCAGCGGCAGGCTGTCAGGGCGCTCGGGAACGCCCAGACCACCGCCGATATTGACGAACCTGACCGAGTCAATCCGGCGGGCGGCCTCGCCGAGCACTTCCAGGCTGCGGTGCCAGTTGGCCGGATGCATGATGCCCGAGCCGGTATGCGCGTGCAGCCCGATGATTTCGATGTCATGGGCGCGGCACAGGGAAAGGGCTTCATCGAGTTCAGCCAGCGGAATGCCGAATTTTGAGTTGGCGCCGGCGGTGCGCACCATCTTGTGGTGGCCCAGCCCGGAGCCGGGATCAAGGCGCAGGAACAGGCTGTGTCCGGCAAGATCGCCGCCCCAGTGCTGCAGCACGTGCAGATTGTCCACGGTCAGGTTCAGGCCCAGATCAAGCGCCTGCCGGTATTCCTCACGGGGCGCGAAGTTGGGCGTGAACAGCATGTTCTCGGCCTTCAGGGCGGGCGCCGCTTCAAGCGCGTGGTGCGCTTCGGCCAAAGACACGCATTCGATTCCAAGGCCTTCGTCAACCACCGCGCGCAGCAACCGGGGATGAGAATTGGCCTTCATGGAATAAAGCACCCGGTTGACGGCGTCGAGGCCAAGCAGCTGGCGGCAGGCCTGGCGGGCCGTTGGCAGGTGGTAGACATAGGCGCAGTTCTTGCCGTCCATAAGATTGAGCAGCTGCTCTTTTTGCTGACGCCACCATGGCGGTGCCGGGCTGGCGGCGGATGCATTGCCAAACAGCTGCTCCCAGGTAGGGCCAAAGACCGAATCACCGCCGGTGCCGCCGGGAATGAGCTGCTGGTGGAGCTGGGCGATGAGGCGGTCGGCGTGACGCGACTCGACAACAAAACTCAGGTTGAGGTCGTTGGCCGCCTGGCTGACCTGCAGAATGCGGCGCTGCTCGAACACCTCGAGCGCCGGTCCGATTTTGTGAAGAATGGTGCGAATGCCCAGTCCGACCAGGCTGACGGTGGCGCAGTCGCTGAAAATATCGACCTGGCACAGGCGCGACAGGCGTCGCGACAGGTCGTCGAGCACATTCTGATCAAGGACGTTGGCGCCGGGGTCAAGGGTGACTGTAACGTTGGATTCGGATGTGGAGACCTGGTCGACCGACAGGCCCATGTCGCCGAAAATGCCGAAAATTGCGGCCAGAAAGCCGACCTCCTGCCACATGCCCATGCCCTCCAGCGAGATGAGCGTAATGGGCTTGCGTTCCACAATGGCCTTGACCTGGCTGCCGTGCTCGTGCACCGCGCGTGAAATTCGCGTGCCTTCTATATCCGGGCGATCGGTCTGGTGCATGTGAATTTCGATGTTGTGCAGTATGGCGGGCGACAGGGCGGCGGGGTGCAGTGCCCTGGCGCCCATGGCGGCCAGCTCCTGGGCCTCGCGAAAGCCGATCTGGCGCAGCAGGCGGGCGCCGGTGATGCGCCGTGGCGCAGCTGAAAAAAGGCCGGGCACGTCGGAAAAGATGTCGACCCGGCGGGCGCCGACCACCGCTGCGGCCGAAGTGGCCGATGTGTCCGAGCCGCCGCGGCCCAGAAGCACGGTGCGCCCCCAGGCATCGGCGGCTGAAAAACCGGGCATGACCCATACCTGGCCCGCATCAGCCAGTTCATCGGTCAGCTGCGGATCGGGCTCCGCCGTGATTCTGGCCGACAGAAAGCGCGCCCGGCGGCTGCGTCGGTCTTCGCGGCCGCAGGTCAGCACCCGGGCGCTGTCCAGCCACTGGCTGTCGATCTGGCTGGCGTTGAGCGCGGCCAGCGTCAGCCTGCTGGACAGGTATTCACCGCAGGCCAGCAGGCGGGCCTGGTCGGGCGGCGTGCTGCTGTGGGAACCAAAGCTTTCAAGCAGGGTTCGAATCTCACCAAAAGGCTTGTCGAGCGTTGCGGCGGGCAGGCCCAGGGCTGCAAGCAGGTTCCGGTGCCGCTGTTCCAGCGTGTTCACAAGCTCGCTTGCGCTGGCCCCGGGGCCGGCATTGATGTGGGCCTGCAGCAGGTCGGTGATGCCGCGCAGCGCCGACACCACAACGATGACGTGAAAGCCCTTCTGTTTGATGCTGCGAACCCGTTTGACGATATGTGGCCAGTTTTCCGGGTTGGCTATGGACGAGCCGCCGTACTTGACGACCCGCCATTGTCTTTCAGCATTGCTGTTGGGCTTGTTCATTGAGATGACCTGTCAAAATCGGATAGTCTGGACAAAATAAAGACTTGTATGAGAGCCTGTTCTCCAGTAAACAGACAGAACGGGATTCTACATTGACGGCACGGCCATGAACAGCAACAACAATCACAAGAAACGGTCGGCGTCAGCCAGTCATGTGGGTCACGTGCGCCCGGACAATCAGGACGCGGTCCTGGCCGATGACGGGCTGGGCTTGTGGCTGGTGGCGGACGGCATGGGCGGTCATGCCGGTGGATCCTGCGCCAGCCTGATTGCACTGGACACGATTCGCGCGGCGGTGGAAAAGGGCCTGGACCTGGATGATGCGTTGACCAGGGCGCACGAAAGGATTCGGCAGGAACAGCAGCGCCGGCCCGGTTACAGCGGCATGGGCACCACCGCCGTGGTGCTCAGGGAGTGCAATGGCCGCTATGAGATTGGCTGGACGGGCGACAGCCGCGCCTATCTGTATTCAGCCGCCAGCGGCAGCCTCAGGCGCCTGACCCGTGATCACAATATTGCCGGCAGCCTGGTGGCCGCCGGAGCACTGTCGGCCGAAGAGGCCGCGCACCACCCCCAGCGCAACGTGCTGACCAGCTGCCTTGGACTGTCGGGCGGGCAGGCGCCGCGCGTTGATCACGCTGAAGGAATCTGGCAGCCCGGAGAGGTCATCATTTTATGTACCGACGGGCTTTCGGGCGAGCTGGATGATGGTGAAATCAGGGCAATCATCAGTGCCGCACATGGCAATGACACCGACAGCCTGGTTGAAGCCCTGATAGCGGCTGCGCTGGAGGCCGGCGGGCACGACAATGTTTCGGTGGTGGCCGTGGCGGCACCGGCGGCCCTGCAGCAGCGCGGCAAGGTTTCGCTCAGGCAGCGCCTGAGCGATCTGGTCAAAAAAAGACGGGTGTCCTGAAGAAAAGGCCCGTCAGGCGGGCGCGCCCTTGTAGGTGCCCAGCACCACAACCGTCTTGCCCGAGGCGCGCACCATGCCTTCCTCTTCAAGAATCTTCATGACGCGACCGGCCATTTCGCGCGAGCAGCCAACAATGCGGCTGAGCTCCTGGCGGGTAATTCTGAGCTGGGTGCCTTCAGGGTGCGAAACCGCATCGGGCTGCTTGCACAGCTCGATAAGGGTTTTGGCAATGCGCCCCTGGGTATCCAGAAAGGCCAGGTGAAGCACCTTGCGCCTGGTTTGCAGCAGCCGCTCGGCCAGCTTGGAGCCGATGGCGGTCAGGATATCGACCGCATATTCGGCCAGCTCGCCTTCCAGCGCTTCGCGCAGGTGCTCATAGCTGACGGCGGCAATATCGCAGCGGTTGCGGGTGCGCACCAGCGAGGAGCGCGGCGCGGGCTTCATGTACAGGCCGATTTCGCCAATGAAGTCGCCGGGATTGAGGTAGCTGATGATCAGTTCGCGCCCGTCTTCGCCCTCGGTTGAAACCGACACCGAGCCCTCGATGATGTAAAGCAGCTCGTCGCCCGGATCGCCGGGTCGGGAAATGGTTGACTTGGCCGGATAGTGCCGACGCTCGCAGATGGACAGGAAGCGGTTCATCGCTTCACGGTTGATGGGGTAAAACTGAAAGTCTCTATCGATTTCCATATCAGATTTCATAATGAATGGTTGTGTTATCGAGCAGAAACGTCATGGAAGACGAACGCATCCGATGTCAAGAATGAATTTATGTGGCAAGTGTAGCTGATTCAGCCGCAAGTAATGCAAATCAACATGTACAGACATTTTTACACCGACAAGTTCATAATGGCTTCAATCATCCACGTGCGCAGGCGGGCCGCAGTTTCAGGCTCCAGGCCCGTGCGGCTGGCCAGAACTGCAGCTGAAACGGGCTCATCACCGGGGCGCAGCGCTGTATGGCGCGTGGATTCGTCGGCCAGCCACGCTTCCAGCGCATCGGTCTTGTCGCTGCGAAACCGGGGAACTTCACCGTTTCTGAGCGCCTCGATCAGGGCCGGTGGGTCGCCGTCGAGTTTTTTGGCCAGCGCCGCGACCTGGGGCATGAAGATGTCGGAAACTTCCCCCGAGGCCTGCAGGGCGGCCTCGTCCACGGGCCGGTGATGGCGCTCGCGCCAGTCGTCCAGAATTAGCCTGGCGGCCTGGCAGCGCCGGTTCAGCACGTGTTTTTGTTCAGCGCTGAGCAGGTCGGTATCAGGCTGGCTGGCCAGAAATGCTTCCAGCGCACCGACCTGAGACAACTCCAGCCGCATTAGAAAGGCGGCCAGCTCCAGGTCATCCTGCAGAAGATGAAACACCTGCAGGGCGCCCGTTTTTTGCCACGGGTTGATGGCCTCTACGCCGGCTTTTTTGGCCCATTGAAGCGGTGAAAGACCGCTTGGGTCGGGAACGTCGGGCGCCGGCATGGTCCGGTCGGGCATGCTTGCCTGCACGGGCGCTATCCGCTGCCCGCGGCGCGCTTCGGTCATGTTGACAATATGAACAGGCGGCTGCATGTGCTCATTTTCCCAGGCGGCCGCTTCATTGTCCTGGGCCGTCAGGTAAAACATCTGGCGCCCGTTTTCAATCAGTTCATGAGTTGATTTGACCACCTGCAGGTAGCGGTCGGGGTCCGAGGTGGTCAGCACCTCATCCATAAACACCGGCAGTTTGTTGCGGCCGCTTTCGGCCTGTTCCAGCCACGCCAGGCGAACGGCCAGCATCAGCTGTGCGCGGGTGGCGGTTGACAGCTCTTCAAGCGGGCGGACGCGCTCATCCCGGGTGTCCAGCGCCTTGAATCGGCCATTGTCGAAATGCAGCTGATAGCGATAGCCCGTGAAACGCTCCAGCCAGCGTCCGGCGCGCTTGAGGGCGTCGGGTTCATTGTCGGACTGGTGGGCCATGCGAATGTCATCGATCAGCAAGTGCCCGGCCGCGGCCACCATGCGGCGATCAAATTCCCTTGCCAGCGCTTCGTGCGCTTCCTCGCGTTGTGCGGTCCAGCCGGCCAGCTCGCGCTGCCTGATGGTTTGCGCATGGCGGGTTTCCAGCGCGGTGATCCGGCGGGTGAGGTCGTCGCGGCTTTCCGACAGCGCGGTCAGTTCATCAAGCATGTCAGACAGGGCTTCCCTGTTTCCCCGGCGGGCCAGCTCCAGCAGCTCGGGCTCGGTTTTCAGTGCCTTGTCCAGTTCGCTGATTTTTATGGAGGCGCTGAGTTTTTCCTGCGCATGGGCAAGCCACTGCTCGCGCTTGTTCAGCCGCTCGGCCAGCAGCTGGCGGCTGCCTTTTTCAAGGCCGGCCATTTCGAAAAGCGCCGAGCGTTCCTGCTGGAGCCGGTCGATGTCGGCGCGAATTTCCGCCGCGCGCCTTTTCAGTCCCTGAAGATGGTTGTGCAGTTCGGCAACGGCGCGCGCCTGCGGGATGAGCCGGTCAATCCGGCGGGAAAGCAGTTCACTTGTGACCCGGCCGTCAATTTCGGCATTCAGGCCGGCCAGGAGTTCTTCAGCCTTTTCCCGGCGCTCTTCAAGTACCGCCTGGTCGTGTTCCAGCGCCTTGCGGCACGTGTGCTCATCCTGCTCGGCCTGCTGCCAGTCGTGCAGCAGCCGGGCCCAGGAAAAGAAGCCTTTGTCCAGGCGGGCTTCTGCGCCCAGGCCAAGACTTTCCGCAGTTTTGAAAAGCTGTTCCCTGGCCCTGGCAAGCCGTTCGGTCCGGATGCCCAGCTGTTCGCGGTATTGACTGTCGGATTTTTGCAGCCGCTCGCGCTCGCGGGTGTTTTCAAGCTCTGTCTTGAGTCGCTCAAGCCGCACCCCGGCTTCCTTTTGCGTCCAGCCCAGCGGCTCTTCAACGCCGGTGCTTAAAAATTCCCTGCGGGCGCTGTGGTGGGAACGGGCATGGATGACAAAGCGCACCAGCAGGGCAGCCGGCACGCCAATTGCGATGGACAGCAGAAAGAGCAGTTCTGCCACGGGTGGCAGGGCGTGGGGGTCAAACAGCCGCCAGCCGGCCAGTGCAGCAAACAACGCAAGTCCGCCCCACAGCACGCCCACCAGCGGGTTGGGCCTGATCAGGCCCAGCCACTTTTCAAGCGCGTCATGTGCCTTTTGAAGGGCGCTGAACGTGTTGCCGTCAACGGAGTCGGGGATGTTGAGCAGTTCTCTTTGCTCTTTCAGCGCCTGCACTGCGCGTTCTTCATCCATGACCCGGCGCACGAGCGCTTCAAAACCATTCAGCTGCTCCAGCGTCAGCCGGACCCGGATCATGTTGTTCGAGGCACCCAGCTGGGCTGCGGCCAGCTGACGTTTTTCAGCGGCTTTTTTTACGGACAGGGCATGATCGCGCACGCGATCTTCAAGCACGCGCAGGTGGTCCCGTTGACGGGCCAGGCGCGCCTGAAGGGCTTCAAGGTCCTGCGGCTGGCTGTGGGGGCTTTCCTTCAGCTGTGCTGCGATGTCGGCAAGCTGTTTCTTTCCCTGTGAGAGCGCCTGTTCGCGCTCGGCAATTTGTTTGTCCAGCCTGTCGAGCCGGTCGATCTCGTCACCACCCAACCTGTCCATGGCGGGCGGAAAGTCGTCGCGCAGCACTTTTTCCAGCGCGCTGTGCCTGGCGAGGGTGCCTGCCAGCTTCAGCGCATCCTGGCAGGCCGCCAGCTTTCCGCTGGCC
>DATGTG010000228.1:0-2599 GCA_035301965.1 Wenzhouxiangella sp.
TGTGAAAACGGTAGTGCCAGCTGTCGAGCGTGTTGTCGCCCAGCGCCAGGCCATCCACGTGGTAGACGAGGCCGTCGCCCTGCCCGCGCGGCGTGGAGGCCACCATTTTGCCGTTGGCCTGAAAGAGCGTGGCCAGGTGCCCTTTGGGCCGGTCCACAGCCACAATCACATCGCTGCCGGTGACCTGGTCGGGGGCGCTGGACAGCACCTGGATTTCACCTTCAGCCTGGGTGGTGCTGAATGCAAACGGGTTGAGAAACGGCGCTGCCAACAGCGTGGAGCTGAAGCCAAGCAGAGCTGCGCCGGCAGCCAGCCTGGCCAGGCGCGGGGTTTTACACGGACGTGATTGATGCATGCGTGCTTCCTCGTCAGATACGGATTGATCTGCCTGAACGCCTCACTCACTGCAACCCCCGCCGAAAAATAATAGAGATTATTTAAGGGGCCGTCAAATCAATCGCCGGACCCGCATCACACCACAGCACGATAGTGCGCACACGGTCGCGAGCCGAACGGTATTGAAGGCTTTTTTGCCCGCAGTTGACACAACCTTATATACTTGAAGGCTTGCTCATTACCTGTGAACCCTTGTGGCTACGAAGTACATTCGGGTGCGCGGCGCGCGCACCCACAACCTGGCTGATGTTGATGTTGACCTGCCCCGCGACCGCCTGATTGTCATTACCGGACTGTCGGGCTCGGGCAAGTCGTCGCTGGCCTTTGACACCATTTATGCCGAGGGCCAGCGGCGCTATGTGGAGTCGCTGTCGGCCTATGCGCGCCAGTTTCTGTCGATGATGCAAAAGCCGGACATCGATTATATCGAGGGGCTGTCGCCCGCCATCTCCATTGAGCAGAAAGCGGCCAGCCACAACCCGCGTTCGACCGTGGGCACGGTGACCGAGATTCACGACTATCTGCGCCTGATGTATGCGCGCGTGGGCACGCCGCACTGCCCCGAGCACGGCGAGGAGCTGGACGCCCAGACGGTGTCGGAAATGGTGGACACCGTGCTGAACTACCCGGAAGGCACCAGGCTGATGCTGCTGGCGCCGGTGGTGCGCGAGCGCAAGGGCGAACACACCCAGGTGTTTCGCGAGCTGCGTGCCCAGGGCTTTGTGCGCGCGCGCGTCAACGGCCGGGTCATTGATCTTGACGACGACCTGCCCGAGCTGGAGCTGCGCAAAAAGCACAGCATAGAAGCCGTGGTGGACCGCTTCCGGGTGCGCGAGGGCATGGCCCAGCGACTGGCTGAAAGTTTTGAAACCGCGCTGGCCATGGCCGAGGATCTGGCCATGATTGCGCCCATGGACGGCGACGGAAAGGAGATTCTGTTCTCGGCCCGCTACGCCTGCCCCAAATGCGACTACAGCCTGCCGGAGCTGGAGCCGCGCATGTTTTCATTCAACAACCCGGCCGGCGCCTGCGAGGCCTGTGACGGCTTGGGTCTGAAGGAGTTTTTTGACCCCGACCGGGTGGTGGCCAACCCGCAGCTGTCGCTGGCCGGCGGGGCGATTCGCGGCTGGGACCGGCGCAACGCCTACTATTTTCAGCTCATCCAGTCGCTGGCGCGACACTACAGGTTTGACATTGAAACACCGTTTGGCGAGCTGCCAAAGAATCTGCAGGACATCATTCTGTACGGCAGCGGTGATGAAAAAATCGCCTTCCGCTATCTGTCGGATATCGGCAAGCACACGCGCAAGCATCCGTTTGTGGGCATTATCCCCAACCTGGAAAAGCGCTATGAGGGGACCGATTCGCGCATCGTGCGCGAAGAGCTGGCGCGCTACATTTCCATTCAGTCCTGCCCGGAATGCGGCGGCCAGCGCCTGGGCCGGGCGGCGCGCAATGTGTTCATTGCCGAGCGCAGCCTGCCCGAGGTATCGGGCTGGTCCATAGGTCACTGCCTGGACTTTTTTGCCCAACTGGAACTGGACGGCTGGCGCGGCGAAATTGCCGGCCGCATTCTCAGGGAAGTTCACGAGCGGCTGCAGTTTCTGGTCAACGTCGGGCTGGACTATCTGACCCTGAGCCGCCAGGCCGATACGCTGTCGGGCGGCGAGGCCCAGCGCATTCGCCTGGCCAGCCAGATCGGTGCCGGGCTGGTGGGGGTGATGTACGTGCTCGATGAGCCGTCCATAGGCCTGCACCAGCGCGACAACGACCGCCTGCTGCAAACCCTGGTTCGCCTGCGCGACCTGGGCAACACCGTGATTGTGGTTGAGCACGACGAGGAAGCCATACGCACGGCCGACCATGTGGTCGACATCGGCCCCGGGCCGGGCGTGCATGGCGGGCGCATTGTCTACAGCGGCACGCCGCAAGGCTTGAGTGAGCAGGAAGGCTCGCTGACCGGTGATTACCTGTCGGGCCGGCGCGAAATCGAGATTCCGGCCACGCGGCACAAGCCCGACAAAAAACGCCTGCTGACCATTTCCGGCGCCACCGGCAACAACCTCAAAGAGGTCGATCTGGAGCTGCCGGCCGGGCTGTTTGTGTGCGTCACCGGCGTGTCCGGTTCGGGAAAGTCCACGCTCATCAACGAGACCCTGTACAAATTGACCGCGCGCGAGCTCAACAACGCATCGGCCCAACC
>DATGTG010000229.1:0-10139 GCA_035301965.1 Wenzhouxiangella sp.
CGCCAGCGCCAGCCGCCCGGAGCTGGCCGGACGCAGCTTCCAGGCCATGGGGGTGTCGGTGGTCATGCACCCCGTCAATCCCCACGTGCCCACCAGCCACGCCAACGTGCGCCTGTTTGTCGCCGAAAAGGACGGGGCCGAGCCCGTCTGGTGGTTTGGGGGCGGGTTTGATCTGACGCCGTATTACCCCTTTGACGAAGACTGCCGCTTCTGGCATCAGACCGCCCGCGATCTGTGCGCACCGTTTGGCGACGATGTATATGAAAGCCACAAGCGCTGGTGCGACGAGTATTTTTACCTCAGGCACCGCAACGAAACCCGCGGCATAGGCGGCCTGTTCTTCGACGACCTCAACGAATGGGACTTCGATACCTGCTTTGACTACATGCGCGCCGTGGGCGACGGCTATCTGGCCGCCTACCAGCCCATTGTGGAAAAACGCAAGGAGCTGGCATACAACCGGCGACAGGTGGATTTTCAGCGCTACCGGCGCGGGCGCTACGTCGAATTCAACCTGGTATACGACCGCGGCACGCTGTTTGGCCTGCAGTTTGGCGGGCGCACCGAATCCATTCTCATGAGCCTGCCGGCCACGGCCACGTGGCGCTACAACTGGCAGCCCGAGCCCGGCTCACCCGAAGCGCGCCTGGACGACTACCTCAAGCCGCGCGACTGGCTTGACGAGTCCGTCTGACGCGGCGCTGCAAAAGCCCGACAAAAAACCCGCTGCACAAATCCGTGCAGCGGGCGTTCGGCTGAAAGTTCGGGGACTGTCAGTCCAGATCGGCCGGGTAGGCGCCGTCGGGTCCGTGAACCTCGCGTCCGGAAACCGGCGGATTGAACACGCACACCATGCGCATGTGCGAGCCCTTGTTGGCGCGCAATATGTGCTTGTCGTGCTGGTCCAGGGCATAGATGGTAAACGCTTCCAGCGGATACACCCTGCCGTCGTCCACGGTTTCAATTTCACCCTTGCCTTCTATCAGATAAACGGCTTCGAGGTGGTTCTTGTAGTGCATGTGCAGCTCGGCACCTTCCTTGATGATGGTGTCGTGCACCGAGTAGCCCATGCCATCGTCCTTGAGAAGCAGGCGCCGGCTGTTCCAGCCTTCGGTGTCCACATCGTCTTCGGTGCCGATAATGTCGGCCAGTTTCTTGACTATCACGGTTGAAATCTCCTTGAATTCTGTTTGCTGAAAAACGTCAGCCGCGGCCGGCCGGCCGCGGCTGACTGGTTTTGTCCGATCAGCCCCTTTCGGCAAATGCCGGAAGGGGCGATCGCCATCAGGCCACCTTTCTGTCAGGAGCGGCCTGGCGGGCCACCGCCATGGTGGCTTCCTCGATGATGTCCAGGCCCTGCTCCAGATCCGCATCGGAAATGGTCAGCGGCGGAAGCATCTTGAGCACCTGGTCGTCGATGCCCGCCGTTTCTATGACCAGCCCGCGCTTGAAGCACTCGGCCGAAATCTTTCCGGCCAGTTCGGTGTCGTCAAAGACAATGCCCTGGATGAGACCGCGGCCGCGATGGCTGGCTGCCACCGGCGCACGTTCCGCCAGCCCGGTCAGGCGCTCGGCCATGACATCGGCCTTGCGCTCAACCTCTGCGCTGAGCTTGTCGTCTTGCCAGTAATCCAGCGCCTTGGTGGCGGTTACAAACGCCGGGTTGTGCCCGCGAAACGTGCCGTTGTGCTCACCCGGCGCCCACTGGTCCAGCTCGGGGCGGAACAGGGTGACGGCAAACGGCAGCCCAAAGCCGCTCAGCGACTTGGACAGGCACACGATGTCGGGCTTGATGCCGGCCGGCTCAAAGCTGAAGAACGGACCGGTGCGGCCGCAGCCCACCTGAATGTCGTCGACAATCAGCAGCACGTCGTGGCGTCGGGTGATTTTGGCCAGCTCCTGCAGCCATTCATCGCGGGCCACGTTGACGCCGCCTTCGGCCTGCACGGTTTCAAGAATGACGGCCGCCGGCTTGTCAATGCCCGAACCGGCGTCTGAAAGCACGCCTTCCAGCAGGTCCAGGCTGCTGTCTCTTTTGCCTTCCACATAGCCGTCAAAGGGCATTTGCGAGGTGTTGGCCAAAGGCACGCCGGCCCCGGCGCGCTTGGCCGAATTGCCGGTGACCGACAGCGAACCCAGGGTCATGCCGTGAAAGCCGTTGGTGAACGAAATCACGTTGTGGCGACCGGTGACCTTGCGCGCCAGCTTGAGCGCGGCCTCAACGGCGTTGGTTCCGGTCGGCCCCGGAAACTGGACCTTGTAGTCCAGCTCGCGCGGCTTGAGGATGACTTCCTCAAAGCGCTCCAGAAAGCGCGCCTTGGCCTCGGTGGCCATGTCCAGGCTGTGGATAATGCGGTCTTCCGCCAGGTAGTCCATAAGTGCGGACTTGAGCTCGGGGTTATTGTGCCCGTAGTTGAGCACGCCGGCACCGGCGAAAAAGTCGATGTACTCGCGACCATCCTCGTCGGTCAGACGCGAGCCGCTCGAATGGGTAAATACGGCCGGGAAGTTGCGCACATAGCCGCGCACTTCCGACTCGAGGCGATTGATGGTTTCAAGATGATGACTCATTTCTATCACTATTTACTTCAGGTTTGAATTCGGTTTGATCGGTTTTAAGGGCCCGATGCGAAACAGCTCTTCAGGCTCGTGAGCATCGGGAAAATAGTCGGCAGGCATGAACTCGCCGACATCGCAGCCGGCGCCGCGATCGCGGGCCAGGGCGCGGAACAGACGGCGCGAGGCGGCGTTGTCCGGCGTCACCGTGGCTTCCAGCCAGCGCGCATTCGGGTTTTGTTCCAAAAAGGCGTCCAGCAACCGGCGGGCCATGCCCTGGCGGCGCATGAAGGGCGCCACGCCCACCTGCCACACAAACACTGTGTCGGGCCGCGCCGGCGGACGGTGGCCCAGCACAAAGCCGGCCAGCTTGCCGTCCACTTCGGCCACCACGCAGGTGTCGGCAAAGTCCATGCAGTAAAGCACGTAGAAATAGGCGGTGTTCAGTTCCAGGCCGCCCATTTCCTTCACCAGCGCATGCATGCGTGCGCCGTCCTGCGGCTGCGCCTTGCGAAACACCGGCTGCGGGCTGTCGGCAGGGCTGTTGATGGTTTCAGGCAACATTGGGCACCTTCATGTCGATTTTTTCAGCCGCGACGTCAAAGCCCTTGTGAAAAGCCTGCATTGCGCTCTCCACGGCCGCTGTATCGATCAGGCAGGTCACGGCATGCTCAAAGCACATGCTCTCGTGCACGTCCAGACCGGCATCCCGCAGCAGCCGACGGGCAAAATCAGGCGCCCCGGCCTGCTCGCCGGCCCGGTAGCCAACCGCCGAAACGCTGGCAAACGGCCCGCTGACCCGGACATCTTCGGAAAACTCCTCGCGCAGCGCCTCGGCCAGGCCGCTGTCGTCGGCGACCTGGCCCAGCGGCACCAGAAATCGTCCGGATTTGCTTTCGGCCAGCTCGGGAACAAACAGATCCAGCTCCTGCATGCGCTCGTCCAGCCCCGCGCGGTCTGCACGCGGGCCGTACTCAACCTGCAGCAGCTCATCGTGGCTGGCCACGCCCACCACGCGCGAATCGCTCAGGCCGGGCTGGGCACACACAATGGTTTCTTCACCCTTGCCGTGCGCCTTGCGGCACACAATGGTCACCTGGTGCTCAATGGCGTAATCGATGGCGCGCTCGTTGAGCACGCCGGCACCGTGGTGGGCCAGGGTTTTCATTTCGGCCAGGCTGACGGTGCGCAAACGCTGCGCATCCGGCACCTTGCGCGGATCGGCAGTATATACACCGTCGACATCGGAATAGATTTCGCAGCGGCGCGCGCCCACGGCAGCGGCAATGGCCACCGCCGTGGTGTCGGACCCGCCGCGACCCAGCGTGGTGATGTCATCCGCCGGCGTGGCGCCCTGAAAACCGGCCACCACAACAATCTGACCTTCGGAAAGCTTGCTGAGCATGCGCTCGGGATCCACCTTCTTGATGCGCGCATTGAGGTGCGAATCGCAGGTTCTGACGCCGGCCTGCGGGCCGGTCAGCGCAATCGCATCGTGACCCAGATCGTGCAGCGTCAGGCTAAGCATGGAAGCCGAGGCCTGCTCGCCGGAGGCCAGCAGCATGTCCAGCTCGCGGTGTTCGGGATTGGAGTTGAGCTTGCCGGCGCTGGCCAGCAGGCGATTGGTGGTCTTGCCGCGGGCCGATACAACCACGACCACGGCCTTGCCGGATTCGCGCGTGCGCGCCACTTGTCTGGCGACTGCACAAAGCTGGCCGTCTTCGGCCAGTGACGAGCCGCCGTACTTTTGTACGATGATGTCCATCTGTCTGATCTTTGTTTGCGTGATGTGAGTTTGAAACTGGTTGGCTGGTTCAGGCCCTGCCGGGCGGTATGGGCGCCATGGCCGAGCCTTCGTCCTTGGCGTGCAGAATGTCGACCAGGGCCTTCAGCCCCTGGCTGAGCTTGTTGAGCTGCTTCTCTTCCATGCGCGTTGCGGCGTCCATCAAAAAACCCTGTGCCGGCAGCGGCGCTGTTTCAAGCAGCTGAACGCCCGCTTCTGTTGCAAAAAGCTGAACCACACGCTGGTCGGGGCCCTGCCTTGAGCGACGCAGCAGACCCTTGGCCTCGATCTTGTCGAGCAGGTTGCTGGCCGTGGAAGGCTTGATCGAAAGGCGCCGGGCAATCTCGGATACGCTCAGCCCCGGAGAACGGTCGGTTTCCCACAGGGCCCACAGCTGGGCCGCGCTGACGCCAAACTGGCGCTCAACCCAGGCCGAGTGCGCCTGAACGGCGCGAACTGCAACGCGAAAATTTTGCACGATGCCCATGATTCTCGGGTCGTCGGGCGCACTGACAATCTGCTGCCCGTTGCCCGACTCTTCCAGCGGTGTCTGTCCTGCAGTAACCATTGAGCTGTTGTTGGTTTTGTCCATAATCAATTCGTTGCTAATTATATGCCAGCGAATAAGTTTGTGGCTAAATATATGGGAAATTGGTCAATTATTTATTAATTCCATTGAATATCAATCGCTTGAACGATCCGAAACGCCCGCTGGCCCGGCACAGCCGCAGCGAAAGACTCTTTTGGCGTGCCCCGACCGAGGTGCTCTACCTGAATCTTCGCCTTCGGTCCTGGTGGCGCCAGTAAAGAATCAGCCCAAGCCCAAACAGCATGCCGCCCAGATGGGCAAAATGCGCCACGCCCGACATGGTGCCGCTAAGCCCGAAATACAGCGTCAGCAGCCCGTAGCCGATGACAAAGTATTTGGCTTTCATTGGAATGGGCGGAATCAGCAGCATGATGGTGCTGTTGGGAAACATCATGCCGAACGCAAGCAGCAGACCGAATACGGCACCGGACGCGCCAATGGTGGGGTAAACACTGCCGGTGGCCGCCGCCACAACCAGCTGCAGCACGCCGGCACCGACCAGGCAGACGAAATAATAGACCAGAAACCGCTGCGGACCCCACACCTGCTCGGCCGGGCGACCGAACATGTAAAGCGCAAACATGTTGAAAAACAGATGCCCCAGGCCGCCGTGCAAAAATCCGTAGCTGACCAGCTGCCAGGGCGCAAATCCCGGGCTGTGGACGCGGCCATCGGGGAAGCGGATCGGCGCCTGCCCGTCGGCCGGCCACAGGGCAAACAAGCGAATGGCTTCGGTGGGCATGGCCTGCTGCACAAAATAGGCCAGCACGGTTATGCCCAGAATGATCATGGCCACGGAGGGCTGTCCGGGGCGGTTGACGGGGAAAGGCCGATTCATGGCAGCTCCTCAAGCAGTTTGTCCAGTTCTTCACGCCCCCTGATGGCGCGCTGTCCGGCAACCGCAGCACGCACGGCCGCCACATCGTCGGCACGCCAACTGTGCGCAGCCGCGCCCCAGCTGTCGTTGACAAAATTGACGATGCGGGCAACCCGTTCATCGTCGAGCCGCGTCATGGGCGGCATGTACCCCACGTATTTCTTTCCGGCCACTTCAATATCGCCCCGCAGCCCCAGCAGTATGATGGACGTAAGCGCCTCCGGCGGCAGCTCAAGCCACTCCGAACCGTCCAGGGGCGGGAATGCGGGCGGACGCCCCTGGCCCAAGCGTCCATGACAGCCTGCGCAGTGGTTGTTGAAATCCGCCTGGCCGGGCGATGCGGCCATTTCGTCCTGGTCGGGCGCACCACAGCCGGTCAGCAACAAGGCGACAACCAGCGCAGCGGCTACCCGCCCCCGCTTACAATAGTGCCTGAGCATTGTCTGTTGATTCCATTTCATGAGCATTCGCAAGGTTACCGTTTATGCCGCTTCAAGCCAGGCGCTTGATCAGGCCTATATTGATGCCGCCGGCCAGCTTGGCAGGATACTGGGTACAGCCGGACTGGAGATTGTCTACGGCGGCGGCGGCGCGGGCCTGATGGGCGCCATGGCCAACGGCGCGCTGTCCGCTGGCGCCAGGGTCACCGGCATTATCCCGGAGTTTCTGAAGCAGGTTGAGCGCGGGCATCAGGGGCTGCACCGGCTTGAAGTGGTGGCTGACATGCGCGAGCGCAAGGCACGCATGCTCGCAAACAGCGATGCCGTCATTGCCCTGCCCGGCGGCTGCGGCACTTTTGAGGAATTGTTCGAGGCAGTCACGCTCAAGCGGCTGGGGCAGTTTCTGGGGCCCATCATTCTGGTCAACACCCAAGGTTATTACAATTTGCTGCTCGAGTTTTTGCAATACAGCGTCAGAAACCATTTCATGAACACGGCCCACCTTGGGCTGTGGCAGGTTGTTGAGCGGCCGGACGAGGTCATGCAGGCGCTGTTCCACACCGGGCACTGGTCTGAACAGCAGGCGGTTGAATCCGCCGTGGTAAGGTCGCGCACATGAAAATGGAGTACCGCAAGGTCGGCTTTGCGGCCGGGCTGCGCTGGCTGCCGGCGGCGGCCGAAATGATGGCGGGTTCCATCGTTCCGCTGACGGGAATGGCCGCCCTGTGGCTTGGCGTCTCGCTGGTCGGCCTTGTGCCGCTCATAGGCCCGGTTGCACTTGCTCTCATTGCGCCCCTGCTGACTGCCGGCGCGCTGTTTGCCTTTGCCAACATCAGCGCGGGCCGCACAGCAGCGCCAATGATGCTGTTCTGGGCCTGGGGCCAGCCGCGTGAAAGAATCCGCCTGATGCTGCTGGGCACAATCGCCATTGCAGTCTTTATATTGATCAGTCTCATTGTTGCCGGCTGGCTTGAAGGCCAGCTGACAGCTGAACAGATTGAAGCGGCAGCCCAGTCGCCCGAAGCCATGGCGCAGCTTGTCGAGCAGCTGAAACCGGGCTGGCCGGTGTTTTTCGCGGCCCTGCTGGCGGCGCTGGCCATGGGCGCGCTCTATTTTGCAGTTCCAATCGTTGCGTTTGCCAACACCACGCCCGGTCGGGCCATGGGCCTGAGCCTGCGCGCGCTGGCGACCAACTGGGCGGCCTTTCTGGGCCTGGGCCTGGCAATGGCCGCCACGCTGCTGGCCGCCGGCCTCCTGTTCATGATTGTTGCGCTGGTCATCGGCATCGGCCTGGGCACGGCCGGCGCCTTTATTGTCGAACTGCTGGTTCTGGTGGCTGCCATGCTGGCACAGGTTCTGATGGCCGGCGTCAAATGGGTGGCCTTTTCAGCCATTTTTGGCCGCCGGCAGGGCGTCGGCGACAATCAGGACGAAAATCAGGACAATCATCAGTCCGATCAGCTGCTGGCCTGATCTCCTTTTGCCGTCACCAGCAGTCGGGCCATGATGATTCCCAGCTCATAAAGCAAAAGTATCGGCACCGCCAGCAGCGTCTGGGACACCACGTCGGGCGGGGTCAGCAGCATGCCGATGACAAACGCACCAATCACGACATAGCCGCGCACGCGCGTCAGGCTTGCCGGCGTGGTGACGCCCAGGGCAACAAGAATAATGACCGCCACCGGAACCTGAAACGCCAGCCCGAAGGCAAAAAACAGCATCATGACAAAGCCCAGATAGCGATTGATGTCGGTCATGACCGCCACGCCTTCCGGTGCCATGGAGGTAAAAAAGGCGAACGCCAGGGGAAACACGGCAAAGTAGGCAAAGGCACAGCCGGCATAGAACAGGCTGACCGCCATGACCAGCAGGGGCCGCGCCAGCCGCTGTTCATGCCGGTACAGGGCGGGCGCCACAAAGGCCCACAGCTGATAGATCACAAACGGCATGGCCACCACAAGGGCCACAATGAGGGTCAGCTTGAACGGTGCCAGGAACGGCGAGGCCACATCGATGGCCACCATGCCGGCGCCTTCGGGCAGATGCCGCATCAGCGGGCGGGCCAGCAGGCCGTAAAGCGCGCGCGAAAATGGCATCAGCAGCACAAGCATGACAGCCACTGCGGCAACCGAACGCAACAACCGCAGCCGCAGCTCGGCCAGGTGGTCAAGCAGGGACCGCTCGGGATCAATCCTCGGTGCCGGGCTGCTCATCCGTATCCTGTCTGTCGGCATCGTCAAGCTCGCCGCGTTTTTCGGCTTCCAGAATGCGGCGGTTGTGGTCACGGTCCATTTCGGACTCAAACTCGGACTTGAGGCTGGCCCAGGCGTGCCGCGCCTGGCGCGACCAGCGGCCAACCGTGCGGGCCACTTCGGGCAGTTTCTGCGGCCCGGCCACCAGCAGCGTGATCAGAGCCAGCAGCAACAGTTCGCTGAAGCCGACATTGCCCATGGCTCAGGGCTTCCGCGATGAATCCGGGTCGTGGTCGCTTTCGCCGTCGCCGGCGTTGTCACCGGCAGAATCCTCAGCAGCCTGTTCATCCCCGTCGTCGCTGACGCCCTTGCGGAATTCGCGCACCGCTGCACCAAGGTCGCTGCCGATGTTGCGAATGCGCTTGGTGCCAAACACCAGCAGCACAATGATGAGAACGACGATGAGCTGGTATATGCCAATAGAGGGAAAACCCATGATTACCGTCCTGCGAACCTGGATTGAGCCGCAAGGCTCAAGAGAGGTGCAGTTTATCAGCTTGCCGCCAGGTGGCGCAGTCGAAAACCGGCAATGACGGCCATGACCAGCGCCATAAACCCGATCCAGGGGGGCGACATCAGCGGCACTTCGGCCGGCGCAGCCTGGGCAACCCGGCACGCGCCGGGTGGTGCAATGGCCAGCGATTCAACGCCAACGATGGTGTCAGCCACGTGCTCTGCGCGGCCGGTTTCGGTATCGATGCGCAAAATCTGGCTGGGCAGGCGGTTTGACGAAGGCGGCACGCTGTTGCGGTCGGTGATGGCCCACAGGACGTCATTCTCGTCGGCGGCCAGACCAGCCTGGTTGTAGGGCGCCACACCACTGCCCAGAGCACCGATCAGGATGGCTTTTGGTTTTTCGGGATCAATGCGGTAAAGATTGCGGGCCACCGCGTTGCCGTTGCGGTCGGTGCCCAGCCCGATGCCGTAAATGGTGCTGCCAATGCTGGCCAGATCCACAATGGGCACATCCAGTTCACCGATCAGATCAAGCTGACCTGTTTGCGGGTCGGCCCAGAACAGCTGGCGGGGACCGGCGGCTGATACCAGCAAGTCGCCTTCGCAGGTAAAGGTCATGCCGAAGTCCATGCTCTGATTGCCCGACAGGGCCATGTTGGAAATCGCCTGGGGCCCGCCTATGGGCACCGCGTTGCCGGTCTTGATGCTGATGCGCAGCAGCGTATTGGTGTTGTCGTCGGTGCCAAACAGCCTGTCCGGCGCCTGAAACGCCAGGCCTTCCACGTCGATGAATTCGCCCTGGCCAGTGTCGCCGACATACCCTGCTTCGCCGGACGAGAGGTCGATGCGCCACAGGGCAAACACGCGGCTGTCGTCATCAAAATCCCCGCGAGAGTTGACCGCGTAACCATGGGGCTGCGCCCACGCCACTCCGCTGACCATCAAAATGAGGGTCAGCAAAACGTATCTCCATATTGCGGGAGCGGGCGATCGCATTGTTGTTCTTGGATGCATCCAGTACATCGGATCCGATGCCGACATGATAGCAGAACAGCTTCGGCTGTCATATTGCCAGCCGTCTGATCGGCCTGTGCTGCCTGAACAACGTTAACCATTCCGGACGGGCGGTGACTACAATGGCAGGCCAAATCTCACTTGCCCCATTGAATAGCCGTGTCAGCCCAAT
>DATGTG010000230.1:0-8369 GCA_035301965.1 Wenzhouxiangella sp.
CTGCTCATTCACGGCATGGCCGATGACAACGTGCTGTTTACGCACTCAACCCGCCTCATGCACGCCCTGCAGGCGCGTGCATTCGAGTTTTCGCTGATGACCTACCCCGGCGAGAAACACGCCATTTCCGGCCAGCAGCCCCAGCTTCATGTCTGGAAAACCATCACTGGATTTTTTGACCGGCACCTGCGGGCCAAAGACGGCTGAGCCTGCTCCCATGCAGGCCCGCACAAGAAAAATCCCGGCACCGGCCGGGATTTTTCATGGAACCATCATCCGGCGGCGCCTCAGCCGGGCACCGGCTCGCCCGAAGGTTCCTCGCCGTGATCGCCACCGCCTGTCGAGGGCGGCTCGCTGTCGGTCCAGTCTTCGGGCGGATCAGGCACCTGCCCGTCCATGATCTGGTCAATCTGGCGGGCGTCGATGGTCTCATAAAGCATCAACGCATCCGCCATCAGATGCAGCTGCTCGTCGTGGTCGGACAGAATCTGGCGCGCGCGCTCATAGGCCGCATCAATGATCTTGCGAACCTCCTTGTCGATCAGGCGATGGGTTTCATCCGAGACGCTCTTCTGCTGGGTCACCGAGCGGCCAAGAAACACCTCGTCCTCATCATCGTCGTAGGTGAGCGGGCCGAGCGCATCGCTCAAACCCCACTTGGATACCATGTTGCGCGCAATTTCAGTGGCGCGCTCAATGTCATTGGATGCACCGGTGGTGACCTTTTCCTTGCCGTAAATCAGCTCCTCGGCCACGCGTCCGCCAAACAGGCTGGCCAGCTGTGATTCAAGCTGGGTCTTGTTCATGCTGTAGCGGTCGGCCTCGGGCAGGAACATGGTCACCCCAAGCGCCCGGCCGCGCGGAATGATGGTCACCTTGTAGACGGGGTCGTGCTCCGGCACGATGCGGCCGACAATGGCGTGGCCCGCTTCATGATAGGCCGTCAGACGCTTTTCATTCTCGGACATGGCCATGGACCTGCGCTCGGCGCCCATCATGATCTTGTCCTTGGCCAGCTCAAAGTGGCGATGTTCCACGGCCTTGTGGTTCTCGCGCGCGGCAAACAGCGCCGCCTCGTTGACCAGGTTGGCCAGATCGGCGCCGGAAAAGCCCGGCGTGCCGCGCGCAATCAGCCGCGCATCCACGCCTTCAGCCAGGCGCACCTTGTTCATGTGCACCTTCAGAATCAACTCGCGTCCCTTCAGATCGGGCAGCGGCACCACCACCTGGCGGTCAAACCGCCCGGGACGCAACAGCGCCTGGTCGAGCACATCCGGGCGGTTGGTGGCGGCGATCATGATGATGCCCTCACTGCCTTCAAAGCCGTCCATTTCAACCAGCAGCTGGTTGAGGGTCTGCTCGCGCTCGTCGTGCCCGCCGCCCAGGCCGGCACCGCGCTGGCGGCCCACGGCATCAAGCTCGTCAATGAAAATGATGCAGGGCGCATGCTTGCGGGCGGTTTCAAACATGTCGCGCACCCGCGAGGCGCCCACGCCCACAAACATTTCGACAAAATCCGATCCGGAAATGGAGAAAAACGGCACCTTGGCCTCGCCGGCAATGGCGCGCGCCAAAAGCGTCTTGCCGGTGCCGGGCGGGCCGACCAGAAGAACGCCCTTGGGAATGCGGCCGCCCAGGCGCTGGAACTTGCCCGGATCGCGCAGGAACTGCACCAGCTCCGACACTTCGTCCTTGGCCTCGTCGCAGCCGGCCACGTCTTCGAACGTGACCTTGATCTGATCCTCGCCCTGCAGCTTGGCGCGCGACTTGCCGAAGCTCATGGCGCCGCCGCGTCCACCGCCCCCGCCCTGCATCTGGCGCATGAAGTAAACCCACAGCCCAACCAGCACCAGCACCGGCAGCAGGCTGATCAGAATATCAATCAGAATGGATCGCCCTTCGGGCGGCAGCGCCTTGATTTCAACGTTGTTGTCCAGCAGATCCTTGATCAGGCCGTCGTCTCCGGGCGCCATGACACGAAACTGCTGGCCGTCGCGGGTCTGGCCCATGATGACCTTGCCGCCGCTGCCTTCCTGAATTTCAACGCTGCTTATGTTGCCGTGCTGAACCTCGTCGAGAAAGTGCGAGTAGTTCATGTCGCGCTGCTGCATTTCAGGCTGCGAGTAGTGATTGAACACGCTCATCAGCACAACGGCGATGATGATCCACATCACCAGGTTTTTGGCAAAATCACTCAAAACTAGACTCCGCAGTTGTTTATCAACATTTAGCTGGATTTTACGACAATCACACCGGCGCTGCTTTCAGACCCGCGGCCGTGAAGCCACCAGATACACCTCGCGGCTTTCGGCCCGCGAAGCCGCCGGCTTGCGAATACGCACCTGCACGTAGCTGCTGCGCAACTCGGCCAAATAGGCATCAAACCCCTGGCCCTGAAACACCTTGACAACAAAAACGCCCTGGCTATCCAGCCAGTCCCGGGCAAAAGCTGCCGCCAGTTCGGCCAGATAGATGCTCCTGGCCTGATCGGACGGGCTTATACCCGACATATTGGGGGCCATGTCCGACAGAACAAGGTCAGCGCGCTGCCCGGCCATCGCTTCCTCAAGCGCCGCCAGCGGTTCATCTTCGCGAAAGTCACCTTGGATAAAGGTCACCCCTTCAATTGGCTCCATGGGCAGAATATCCAGCCCTGTCACCATTCCATGCGGCCCGACCCTTTCCAGCGCCACCTGGCACCAGCCGCCGGGCGCTGCGCCAAGGTCGACCACCCGCTGCCCGGGCCTGAAAAAACGGTCCTTTTCATCCAGCTCAATCAGCTTGAATGCCGACCGGGCCCGGTAGCCCTCGCGCTGCGCACGCTTGACATAGGGATCTGCCTTTTGCCGCTTTTTCCAGTCCATCCGATTTCAGTCCGTCTCAAAAAACCGTTGTTGTTGTCAGCCGGCCGCAAACGCGCCAGTGCGCACATGGAGCGCAACCTGACGCGCATTCACGTTAATATTGGCGGTTGTGCAATCAAATTCAATTGTTGTCATGCCACTATCAACCAGCCAGAAAA
Source organism: Wenzhouxiangella sp. (assembly GCA_035301965.1). Classification (GTDB taxonomy): domain Bacteria; phylum Pseudomonadota; class Gammaproteobacteria; order Xanthomonadales; family Wenzhouxiangellaceae; genus Wenzhouxiangella. The sequence goes on from DATGTG010000230.1 coordinate 3,023, forward strand.
AGCATCTGCGCGGCCTGGGTCATGCGCTTAGCCCGGTCGTGATTGTGGCCGACAAGGGCCTGAGCGAAAATGTCCGGGCCGAAATTGACCAGGCGCTGGCCCACCATGAGCTCATCAAGATCAGGCTCAAGGCCGAACGGGAACAGCGCCGGGCCTGGACGGCGGAGCTGGTGGAAAACACCGGCGCCGAGCTGGTCGACCGCATTGGCCAGGTCATCTGCCTGTACCGCCGCAACCCCGAAAAGCCGAAAATACAACTGCCTTGAAAATCCTCTTTTTGCCATGCTGCTGACCGAACACACCACCACCGAACATCACCAGATTCGCGGCATAGAGCCCGGCCGGGTTTTTGTCACCGACCAGTGGTACGACAGCAGCCTGCTGGTGGGCGCACATTATCTGAAGCATGACTGGCCGGTGGCCGGACTGGGCGATTTCACCGCGGAAATCGCCGCGCCCCTGGTTGAACTGGGTCCCGAGCTGATCATTGTCGGGGCCGGTCGCCGCCAGCAGTTTCTTGCGCCCGAGGTCCAGCATATATTCCTGCAGGCCGGCATAGGCGTGGAATGCATGACCCTGGACGCAGCGGCGCGCACCTTCAACGTGCTGATGAGCGAAGACCGCCGCGCCCTGGCTGCGCTCATCATTTCTGCGGAAGATAGTCCAGCGGATTGACCGGCTTGCCGTCGCGGCGAATTTCGAAATGAAGCAGTTCCTCACGCCGGTCGTCCAGCCCCAGCTCCGCTATTTTCTGCCCTCTTTTCACCTCGCTTCCTTCATCAACCACAAGCTTGCGGTTGTGCGCATAGGCCGAAAACAATGAGCTGGTGTGCTTAATGATGACCATGGCACCATAGCCACGCATGTTGGAGCCGCTGTAGACCACGGTTCCGGAAGCGGCGGCGGCCACATCCTGACCTTCCTTGCCTGCCAGACCCAGCCCTTTTCGAGTCGAGGCCGGATCGAACGGCTTTTTGACCCCGGCATCCACCGGCCACTGCCATACAACCCCGCCCACGGTGCGCGTCTTGCCCGAGGCCGAAGACACGGCCGTATTCGGTGCAGGCTGTGTTTCTGGTTGTGAAGCTGCAGGTGGAGTTTTTGATTGTGAGGCTGCAGGTGGGGTTTTTGCCGTGGCCGCCGGCCTGGCGCCGGTTTTTGATGAACTGGAAGAAGTCCTGTCGGGCTCTGCCGGCCGGTGCCCGGAACTGGCCGGCGATTTTTGAACGCTCTGTCTGTTGCTGGCAGCTGTCGGCGGGGCGCTGGTGCGCAGCTCCTGACCGGGCCGAATGGTATAGGGCGCATCCACGCCGTTCCAGCGCGCCAGATTGCGCCAGTCCAGGCTGTATCTGAATGCAATGGAATAAAGGGAATCGCCGCGCCTGACCGTATACCACGGCGGTGCAGGTTCGGATGCGCGCCTGGGCATGGCTGACTGCCCCGTGTCCGGCCGGCTTGCGCCAGCACGGCTGTCTTTTTGGCCCGGCTGCCAGGGCGCACACGCCACTGCCAGCAGCAGCGCCAGCATCGCCAGAATCCGGCCGGTCGGTCCTAAACAAGCCACCACAGCAACCCGCCAAGAAAAATAACAGCAATCATCAGCCAGCCGACAAGATCAACCCACCGGCGCAGATGGTCGGCAACCTGCCGGCCACCTGCAAAAATAATACCCGACACCAGATAGAATCGCCCGCCTCGACCTGCAAAAGCCCCCACAAGAAAGCCGGCCAGCGGTGCCCCGAGCGCGCCGGCGGCAATGGTCACCACCTTGAAGGGAATGGGCGTAAAGCCTGCCAGCATCACAAACCACACCCCCCAGCGATCAAATGCATCGACGGCGGCATCATAGCCTGCGATATACCCGGCCCGCTCGATAACGGGCAGCACCGTTTCAATGCCAAACCAGCCGATCAGATAGCCAAACAGCCCCCCCAGCACGGAACTGAGCGTTGTCACCGTGGCCAGGCGCCATGCCGAGTCGCGATCGGCCAGCACCATGGGAATGAGCATGACATCGGGCGGAATGGGGAAAACCGTGGCTTCGGCAAAGCTCAGCCCGGCCAGATAACGCTGCGCGTGGCGGTGGCGCGACCAGCCCAGCACCCGATCATACAAGCTTTGGAACATGAGGCCCGGTCAGTCCAGTCCTTCAAGCAGCGGCACGAAGCTGACGGCACCCAGCTCCTGGCGCTGCAGCCCCTCGCTGGTGCGTTCAACCCGCACCAGCTCCTGTCCGCCCGCTTTTTGTTCGGGCGCCACCAATACGCCGCCCACTGCCAGCTGGTCGTACAGCGCAGCCGGTATGCGGCCGCCGGCCGTCACCACAATGGCATCAAACGGTGCCTGCGAAGGCCAGCCTTCCATGCCGTCGGCGTGGCGCAGGTAGACATTGTGCAGCCCGAGCCGGTACAGCCTCTGGCGCGCGCTGCGCAACAGCTCGCCGATTCTTTCAGTGCTGAACACCTGGTCGGCCAGGTGGGACAGCACGGCCGCCTGATAGGCCGAACCGGTGCCGATTTCAAGCACCTTGCCCAGCGGTTCGTCGCGCATCACCGCCTGGGTCATGAGAGCAACAACAAAAGGCTGTGAAATGGTCTGCCCCCGCCCTATGGGCAGCGGCGTGTCGTCATAGGCGCGCGATGCCAGCGCTTCGTCCACAAACAGATGACGCGGCACGGCCAGCATGGCTTCAAGCACCCGCTCGTCGTGAATGCCCTTGGTTCGCAAACGGTCGATCAGTCGCTTTCGGGTGCGCTCCGAAGTCATTCCTATCCCTGCCTGCCCCTTCAAACGGCTCATTCCCACGTCTGTTTTCAATCCCTGTTGAGTTCCTGGATCCACTGGCTGACCCCGTCCAGCGCCTGATAACGCGTCAGGTCCACATGAATCGGCGTGACCGATACATAGCGGTTTCTGATGGCGTGAAAGTCTGTTCCCGGCCCGTTGTCCTGTTCGCTGCCGGCCGGTCCTATCCAGAAAAACGGCCGGCGGCGCGGGTCCTCAACCCGAATCACGTCTTCGGACCTGTGGCGGTGTCCCAGCCGCGTGCTTTCAAATCCGCGCACGTCCTGCCACGGGACGTCGGGCACGTTGACATTCAAAATGGTGTCGGCCGGCAGCGGGCGCCTTTGCAGCCGGTCCATAAGGATGTGCGCCGCCCGGGCAGCGGTTTCGTAATGCGTGGGCGCATCGGCATCGCTGGCGTACACCAGCGATACCGCCATGGCGGGCAGGCCCAGAAAGCGTCCCTCCATGGCCGCCGCCACGGTGCCGGAATACAACACATCATCGCCCAGGTTGCCGCCGGCATTGATGCCTGAAACCACCATGTCCGGCTCATCGCCAAGCAGACCGGTAATGGCAATATGAACGCAATCGGTTGGCGTTACGTAAACCTTGAACACCCGATCACGCTGCTTTTCAACCCGAATGGGCCTGTCGAGGGTCAGCGAGTTGCTGGCGCCCGACCGGTCCCTGTCCGGCGCAACCACCGTCACGCGATCACACTGCTGCGCCAGCCGCTCGGACAAAAGGCTGATACCGGGCGCGTCCAGCCCGTCATCATTGGAAACGAGAATATGCATGCTTGAAGCGGTACCCTAAATGCTCAACTATAAAGGAAGCGCGGCCAGATTGTATGCCCTGCGCGAACGCATTGGAGAACTGATTGCAAGGACGGGCCATGAAAGACGACAGTGACCGCCATCTTTTTCGCTCTGCAGTGGGCGCCGTGCGCAGGGTTCGCAGCGAACGCGACCCTTCCCGCCCGCGACCGCCCCGTCCTGAAGCTGCGCAAACCAGGCGCAGCGAGGCCGAAGTCATGGAAACCCTGGCTCACGGGCCGCTGGATTTTTCTGATGTTGAAACCGGAGAAGAAATCAGCCACGTGCACCCCGGCCTGCAAAAACGCATTCTGAAACAGCTGCGCCGCGGGCACTGGCGCGTACAGGACGAGCTGGACCTGCACCAGATGAATATCAGCGCGGCCTCCGCTTCCGTCAAACATTTTCTGGAGGATGCCGAACGCCGGCACGTCCGCTGCGTGCGCATCATTCACGGCAAGGGCCTGCGCTCGGGCCCTGCCGGGCCCCGGCTCAAGCGCATGTGCGCCCGCCTGCTCAGCCGCCACGACCGCGTGGCCGCCTTCACGTCGGCGCCGCCCAATGATGGCGGCACCGGTGCAGTCTATGTTCTTTTGCGAGCGCGCAGATGACGGGTCTGGAAAGCGGGCTTGGCGCCCTGCTTGTTCTGGCAATGGCTGTTGTGGTGTGGCTGTCGGCGGTCAATGCCCGCGAACAGGCCTACCGCGCGGCGCGGGAGTTCTGCCAGCGCCAGGAATGGCAGCTGCTCGACCAGACGGTTGCGCTACGGTCGCTGTGGCCGACGCGCACCCGTCACGGCCTGCGCCTTAAAAGACGCTATCGCTTTGAGTTCAGCCTGGAAGGAACCGGACGGCGGCGCGGCGGACTGACCATGGTCGATCGGAGTCTGGTGCGCATCTGGGGTGAACTTGAGGACGGCAGCCGCCTGATTGAACCCCGCTGAACGACCGGGCCGCGCTGTACGCAGCCATTCGCCCCTGCGCTACTTGACCACCTTCAGGTGAGGCCGCGGCCTGCCGGAGCCGCCATTGTCGTCGGGCTTTTCCGAGCCGGGATCGGCTGCCGGCTCCTGGTGGCCCTGATCATCTTCATCGGCAAACATCATGCCGCGGCCATTTTCACGCGCATACACGGCCATGACCGCCGGCATGGGGATGGTAATCGCCTGCGACACTCCGCCAAAGCGGGCCACAAAGGTGATCATTTCGTTGTCAATGATCAAATCGCGCACGGCGGTCGGTGATATGTTGAGCACCACGCGCCCGTCCCGAATGCTGGAGGGCGGAACCTGCAGGCCGGGATGCCCGGCATCAACGAGCAAATGCGGCGTCAAACCGCTGTCTATGATCCACTCGTTGACGCCGCGCAGCAGGTAGGGACGGCTTGAAAGCATGTCCGGCACCTAGCTTTCCCTGATCAGGCGTTCCGCTTCGGTCAGGCTGCGCTTGAATGAATCCAGGGCAAACAGATCCTGCATGTAGCGGAATGTGTTCGGAATGTCCTTGGCCGTCAGCTTGATGTCGTAGGCCGGCAGGCGCCACAGCAGCGGGGCGACAACACAATCGGCCAGCGTCAGCTCCTCGCTGAGCAAATACGGCTGCAGCCCGAACAGCTCGTCGGAGCTGATCAGGCTTTCATTCAGTTCCTTCTTTGCCGTGGCCACCTTTTTCTTGCCGGTGGACGTTTCAATGATGCGCGCCGGTTCGATCCAGTCACGCTGGACGCGATACATGATCTGGCGCAGA
>DATGTG010000231.1:0-4499 GCA_035301965.1 Wenzhouxiangella sp.
TAAGGCCGGCCACGGCACCAGTGTAGCGCTGGCGCTGTCAGCCTGCCAGCCGCGAGCGCACCAGCGCCGAGACCTTGCTCATGTCGGCGCGGCCCTGCAGCCGGGGCTTGAGCAGCCCCATCACCTGGCCCATGGCGCTCATGTCGGAAGCGCCCGACTCGGCCAGCGCCTCGTCAACCACGGCTGCAACTTCTTCATCAGACAGCTGGGCCGGCAGGTAGGCCTGCAGCACGGCGATCTCTTCTTCTTCGGCAGCGGCCAGCTCGGGGCGGCCGCCCCTGGTGTACTGGGCGATGGACTCGCGGCGCTGCCGAACCATTCTTTCAACCACAACCTGCGTCTGGTCGTCATCAAGCTCGGCCCGGTCGTCGATCTCACGCTGCCTGATGGCAGCCATGAGCATGCGCAGGGTTTGCAGACGCGGCTTTTCGCCTGCCCGCATGGCCTGCTTGATATCGTCGGCTATTTTTTCTTTCAGCGACATGAGTGACCCGTTTGCCCGCAAGTTGCGTAAAATGGGGAACCTGGTTTAATACAGGCGCCGACGATTGACGCGCTCGCGCGAAATCTTGCGCAAATGGCGCTTGACGGCCGCGGCTTTCTTGCGCTTGCGCTCCTGGGTCGGCTTTTCATAGTACTCGCGGCGACGCGCCTCAGACACGACACCTGCTTTTTCACACGAGCGCTTGAAGCGGCGCAAGGCAAACTCAAACGGCTCGTTTTCCCTGACTCTTACGGTGGGCATTCGTTGCAATTCCTCAAAATACAGTAGAAAGTAAACACTAAAGACTGGAAATCCAATCGAGCAGGTCATTATAACTTGCAGACCCTTGACATGCAAAACATTCTGGGCATAGAAAGCTCGTGCGACGAAACCGGCGTCGCCATCTACAGCGCCAAAGCGGGCCTGGTGAAGGACCTGGTCTATACCCAGGCCGACCACGCCGCCTATGGTGGCGTTGTTCCCGAACTGGCGTCGCGCGACCACATTCGCAAGCTGCCGGCCATGCTGCACGAGCTGCATGAACTGACCGGCATTGCGCCGCATGAAATTGATGCCGTGGCCTACACCGCCGGGCCGGGGCTGGCCGGCGCGCTCCTGGTGGGTGCCGCCACCGGCGTGGCCTATGCCGCGGCGCTGGACGTGCCCGCCATTGCCGTCCATCACATGGAAGCGCACCTGCTCTCGCCGCTGCTTGAAGAACCGGCGCCGCAATTCCCGTTTGTGGCCCTGCTGGTGTCCGGCGGCCACACCATGCTGGTGGCGGTCGAGGACTTTGCCCGCTACCAGCTTTTGGGCGAAACTCTGGATGACGCCGCCGGCGAGGCTTTTGACAAAACCGCCCGGCTGCTGGATCTGGGCTATCCCGGCGGGCCCGAGGTGGCCCGACTGGCCACCGACGGCAATTCTGAAAAATATGAATTTCCGCGCCCCATGACGCGCCGTCCCGGGCTGGACTTCAGCTTTTCCGGCCTCAAGACCCACACCCGCGAGCTGATTGCCCGCGTCGACAAAAGCGCCTATGCCGACGTGGCCGCCGGCTTTGAGCAGGCTGTGGCCGAAACGCTGGCCATCAAATGCCGGCGCGCGCTCGAACATACCCGCATGGAGCGCCTGGTGGTGGCCGGCGGCGTCAGCGCCAACCTGCGCTTGCGCGCCGAGCTCGACAAGAGAATACCCGGCCGGGTCTACTATCCGTCCATGCGGCTGTGCACCGACAACGGCGCCATGATTGCCCACGCCGGCTGGTACCGTCGGGCCGAAGGCAGCAAAAGCGGCCTGATTCGGGTGCGCCCGCGCTGGCCCATCGACGAGCTCAACCGGCAACCATGATTTCCCGGCGCGCCCCTGTTAAGCGCCGCCAGTCCTCCAGGCCCGACCCCAACAGTTGAAAAGAAGATACATGGATACAGTCTTTATCAAGGACCTCGACATTGAAACCGTCATCGGCATCTATGACTGGGAGCGCAAGATTCGCCAAACCGTTCGTCTCAATGTTGAAATGCAAAGCGATGTCGCAAAGGCGGCCGCCACCGACCACATCGACGATGCGCTCGACTACAAGGCCGTGGCCAAACGCCTGATCGATTTTGTCGAGGCCAGCAGCTTCCAGCTGGTTGAAACCCTGGCCGAGCGCTGCGCCGAAATCATCCTGGCCGAATTTCCGGTGACCCGGGTGCGACTTGAGCTCGACAAGCCGGGCGCGGTGACGGGCTCACGCTCGGTGGGCGTGCGCATCGAGCGCAAGGCAGCTGCATGAGCACCGCGTGGCTTGGCCTGGGCTCCAACCAGAACGCGCAGGCCAACCTGCGCGCCGGGCTGGCGGCGCTGTATCGCCGCTTTGACAATCTGGCCGTATCCCCGGTCTATCGCTCGGCGGCGGTCGGCTTTTCCGGCCAGGATTTCCTCAACTGTGCGGCGCGCATCAGCACCGACCTGTCGCCGGTGCAGCTCAAGCAGTGGCTCACCGATCTGGAAGACGCGCACGGCCGCGACCGCAGCCAGCCCAAGTTTTCCGACCGCAGTCTCGACATCGACATTCTTCTCTATGACGATCGGGTCGGGCAGTTTGGTCGGCTGGTTTTGCCGCGTGGTGAAATCCTTGAATACGCCCACGTGCTCAAGCCGCTGGCCGACCTGGCGCCCGATTTGAAGCACCCAGTGAGCGGCCAGACCTTCGCCGCCCACTGGGAGGCTTTCAGCGGCGACCGCACGCTGACCCGGGTTGCCGAAATGAGCTGGCCCGGCTCAGGGTGATAGCCTGTGGTGCATGAGCCAACCAACCCTTTCATCCGGAGAAGACTTCATGAAAATTGACCACCCGACCACCGACAACGCCGTTTTGCTGCTGGTTGACGTTCAGGGCAAGCTGGCCCGCATCATGCACGATTCTGAAGTCATGATTCGCCAGCAGGCCATTCTGGTTGAGGCCTGCCGACTGCTTGAGGTGCCGGTGGTGTGGGCCGAGCAGGTGCCCGACAAGCTGGGGCCGACCGTGCCGGAACTGTCGGAAAAGCTTGACGGCTGCTCGGCGCTGGGCAAATCCAGCTTCGGCTGCTGGGGCGATGATGCCCTGCGTCGGGCCATCATCAAGAGCGGCCGCGACCGGGTTTTGCTGGCTGGCATTGAAGCGCACGTGTGCGTGTGGCAAACCGCGGCCGCGCTGACGCAAAATGATTTTCAGGTGCACGTCATTGCCGATGCCATCTCTTCGCGCTCGGCCTTCAATCGCGACATTGCCCTCCAGCGCATGGCCACGGCCGGCATTCACCTGAGCAATGTTGAAATGGCCCTGTTCGAGATGATGGGCGACGCCGCCCACCCGCGCTTTCGCGACGTCAGCCGCCTGCTGCGCTGATCTACATATTTAACAGACGTCCGCCGTCAACCGCCAGAATCTGGCCGGTGATGTAGGGTGCATCCAGCGCCAGAAAGGCCACCGCGCCGGAAATATCCTCGGGCCGACCGGTTCGCCGCAGCGCCACGCGGTCCAGGATTCGGCGCCGCTGTTCGTCATCCATGTCATTTTCGGGCCACAAAATGGCGCCCGGCGCCACCGCGTTGACGCGCACCCCGGGCGCCAGCTCGCGGGCCAATGATCGGGTCTGGGCAATCAGCCCGGCCTTGCTCTGGCTGTAGATTGAATGGTCATCCAGCGGCACCAGGCCGTAGATGTCGACAATGTTGACGATAGAGCCATGACGCGTGGCCAGCGCCTGCGCACACAGCTTCGACAGCATGAACGGCGCCCTGAGGTTGACCGTCATCAGCTGGTTCCAGTCATCGGTATTCGCCCCGGCAACCGGCGTTGGTCTGAATATGGACACGTTGTTGACCAGCACGTCGATGCGTCCAAAGGCGTCAAGCGCGGCGCGGCAGATTGCCTGTGGCGCGGACTCATCGGCCAGATCGGCGGAAAATGCCGCTGCCGAACCCGGACGTGCGCGGTTGAGTTCATCCACCAGCGCCCGGGCCTGGTCGGCCGAGCTGCGGTAATGAACCAGCACCGACAGGCCACGGGCGTGCAGCGCCCCGGCAATGGCCCGGCCAATGCGGCGCGCCGCGCCGGTTACAATTGCCACAGGTTTTTGACTGGTCCCTTCACTTGTCATCCATGCGTCCTCCATCGCTGTCGCTGCCGCAGCCGCCTGACGAACTGGCCAGGCTGAGCGCTGAGCTGGGCAACCGCATCGTGGCCGAAATTCAGCGCAGCGGCCCCATGCCGTTCGACCAGTATATGCGCATGGCACTGTATGAGCCCGGCCTGGGCTACTACGTCAACGGACTGCACAAGTTCGGGGCCGAGGGCGACTTTGTCACCGCCCCCGGCCAGGGCGCGCTTTTTGCCGCCGCAGTGGCCCGGCAGTGTGACGAGGTGGCGCGTGCCATTGGCCCCAGCTGGACGCTGATGGAGCTGGGGCCGGGCGCCGGCACCCTGGCGCGTGACGTGCTTGAGCGCCTTGAAGCCCCGCCCACCCAATACCTGATTCTTGAGCCC
>DATGTG010000232.1:0-10289 GCA_035301965.1 Wenzhouxiangella sp.
CGTGCTGTTGCTGCTGCTGCCTTTTGTGCCGGGTCTGGGCCACAAGGTCAACGGCGCCGTACGCTGGATAGACATTGGCGTGGTGAGGCTGCAGGTGGTCGAACCCGTCAAGCTTTTGGTCATTTTCTTCATGGCCGCCTATCTGGCGCGCCGCACCGCGTTCCAGAATGCCCGCTTTGCGGAAACGCTCAAGCCCCTGCTTCTGGTAGGCCTGCTGGCCGGCATTCTGCTCAAGCATCCGGACATGGGCTCGGCCATGGTGCTGGCAGCCATTGCCGGGGGCATGGTGTGGCTGGCGGGCGCTGCCTGGAAACACCTGTTTGTGCTTGGGCTGGGCAGCCTGCCGCTGCTCACATTTGCTGCGCTGGAGCCCTACAGGTTCGAGCGCGTGCTGACCTTTGTCGATCCCTGGGCCGACCCGTACAACAACGGCTTTCAGCTGATCCAGGCGCTGATCGCCGTTGGGCGCGGGCAGATTGGGGGCGTGGGTCTGGGCGCCAGCGTGCAAAAGCTGTACTACCTGCCCGAGGCGCATACGGACTTCATTTTTGCCGTGCTGGCCGAAGAACTGGGTCTGGTGGGCATTGTTGCCGTGCTGGCCATGTTCGTGCTGCTTATCGCGCGCATGTTCGCGGTGGGCATTCGGGCGCAGCGCCAGCAGCGGCCGTTTGCCGCGTTTGTGTGCTGGGGCGTGGCGCTGTGGCTGGGGCTGCAGGCGCTGGTGAGCATGGGCGTGAATCTTGGAATGCTGCCCACCAACGGCTTGCCCCTGCCGCTCATTTCCGCCGGCGGCAGCAGCATGGCCATGACAATTCTGGCCATAGGCATCGTGCTGCGCATTCAGTGGGAACTGGGCGTGGCCGCACTGCGTCAGCCGCGCCGGCGCAGGAGCTGGGAAACATGAGCCGCAAGCACGTCATGATCATGGCGGCCGGCACCGGCGGTCATATTTTTCCGGGCCTGGCGGTGGCCGACGAGCTGCGCCGCATGGGCGTGCAAGTGAGCTGGCTGGGCACGCCTGAAGGCATGGAGAACAGGCTGGTCGGCAAGGCCGGCTACAGGCTGGAAAGCATTGCCATAAAAGGCCTGCGCGGTCGTGGCACGGCCGGCTGGCTGATGGCGCCCTGGCGGGTGCTGAAGGCCACCCTGCAGGCACGCCGGCTGATCGGCAAAAATCGCCCGCTGTGCGTGCTGAGCATGGGCGGCTACGTGGCCGGGCCCGGCGGGCTGGCGGCTCGCTCGCTGCGCATACCGCTGGTCATACATGAACAAAATGCCGTGGCCGGGCTGACCAATCGCCTGCTCAGGCCGCTGGCAAAACGCGTGCTGACCGGGTTTCCCGACGTGCTCAAAAAAGCCGAACACGTTGGCAATCCGGTGCGCGCCAACATTGCCGCGCTGCCGGATCCGCAGGCGCGCTTTGCCGGGCGCGGCGGACCGCTGCGGCTGCTGGTGATTGGCGGCAGCCTGGGCGCGCGCCGGTTTGGCGAAGTGGTTCCCGAGGCGCTCGCCCGCCTGCCCGATTCCGTGCAGGTGGAGGTTGTCCACCAGGCTGGACGCGAGCTTGAGGTCACCCGGCAGTCCTATCACCGCGCCGGGGTCGACGGCCGGGTGGTGGACTTTATTGAAGACATGGCCGGCGCCTGGGCCGAATGCGATGTGGCCCTGTGCCGTTCCGGGGCGCTGACGGTGGCGGAAATCGAGGCGGCCGGCGTGGCGGCCCTGCTGGTGCCGTTTCCGCATGCCGTGGATGACCACCAGTACGACAACGCCCGCCATCTTGAAAGCAGCGGCGCGGCCTGGCTGGTGCGGGAGCGGGATTTTGACGCCGACTGGCTGGTTGAAAAGCTGGCTGCCATGGACAGAAAGAGACTTGAAGAGATGGCCGGCAGGGCCCGCTCGCTGTCAAGACGCGACAGCGCGGCAGCGGTTGCGCGCGCCTGTCTGGAGGTGGCGGCATGATGCGCAAGCGCCGGGCCATCAGCCTCATGCACCGCACCCGCAACATTCACCTGGTGGGCATTGGCGGTGCCGGCATGTCGGGCATCGCCGAGGTGCTCATCAATCTGGACTTCCAGGTCAGCGGGTCGGACCTGCGCCGTTCGCCGGCCGTGGTCAGGCTTGAGCGTTTGGGTGCCGAAATCCACATCGGGCACGCCGCAGGCAACCTGGGTGAAGCCGACGTGGTGGTGGTTTCAGGGGCCGTTGACGCCGGCAACCCTGAAATCGAGGCCGCCCGCCAGCGGCGCATTCCGGTGATTGCGCGCGCCGAGATGCTGGGTGAGCTGATGCGGTTTCGCCAGGGCATTGCCGTGGCCGGCAGCCACGGCAAGACCACGGTGACCTCCATGATTGCCACCCTGCTGGCCGAAGGCGGCATGGACCCCACCTTTATTGTGGGCGGTCTGGTCAATGCATTTGGCAGCGGAGCCCGCCTTGGCCGCGGGCGCTATCTGGTGGCCGAGGCCGACGAATCCGACGGCTCGTTTCTGAAGCTGCAGCCGGTCATATCGGTGGTAACCAATATCGACCGCGATCATCTCGATGCCTACCGGGGCAGTTTTGACAAGCTGCAGGAAGCGTTTTTAACCTTTCTGCACCATCTGCCCTTTTTTGGCGTGGCCGTGGTGTGCCTTGATGATGCGCACGTGGCCGAGCTGCTGCCGGACATTGGCCGGCAGGTGGTGAGCTACGGGTTTGACGAGCAGGCTGACGTGCGCGCAACCGATGTGGTTCAAAAAGGCGTGCGCAGCACCTTCACGCTGTGGTTGGCCAATGATCGTGCCGGCCATGAAGTGAGCATGGGGCTGCCCGGGCGGCACAACGTTCTGAATGCCCTGGCGGCCGCGGCGGTGGCCAGCGAGGTGGGCATAGGCACGGCTGCAATCGTGCGTGGTCTTAACGCATTCGGCGGCATTGGTCGGCGCTTTGCAGAAATCGGGCTGCTTGATGTGGACGGCCGCCAGGTGCTGGCCTTTGAGGACTACGGGCATCACCCGACCGAGCTTGAGGCCATTGTCGAGACCGTCAGGACCGGCTGGCCGGAGCGGCGTCTGGTGCTGGCTTTTCAGCCGCACCGCTACACGCGCACTCGCGACCAGTTTGATGATTTTGCCCGCGTGCTGGCCAGCGCCGATGCGCTGCTGCTGGCCGATATTTATCCGGCCGGCGAAGAGCCTTTGACGGGCATTGATTCCGATTTTCTGGCGCGCGCGGTGCAGCGCCGCCGAAACATTCCGCTGGCGCGCGCCGGCGGAGTGGATGAGGCGCCCGGCAGGCTGGCCGAGCTGCTCGAAGACGGTGATTTTCTGATGGTAATGGGCGCCGGTGACTTTGGCGGCCTGGCAGCCCTGCTCAGGCAGCGCTACGGTCAGGAGGCGGCGTGGTGACAGCTGATCCGCGCAAGTTTGGACAGGTGGCCCTGGTCGTTGGCGGCGACAGCGGCGAGCGCGAAGTGTCGCTGCGCGGCGGACAGGCCGTGGCACAGGCCATGGACAGACTGGGAATTGACTACAGCCTGGTGGACGGCGCGCACCGCCTGCTGGAGCAGGTGGCAGCCGGTCATTTTGACCGGGTGTTCAACCTGCTGCACGGTCCCGGCGGCGAAGACGGCCAGCTGCAGGGCGCACTGAGCATTTACGGCGTGCCGGTTACCGGCTCGGGCGTGCTCGCCTCGGCACTGAGCATGAACAAGCTGCAAAGCAAGCGCGTGTTCAGGGCCTGCGGTTTGCCAACTCCCGACTGGGCAGTGGCCGGTGCCGGCGCTGATGCCGAACGGATTTTGCAGAAGCTGGCGCTGCCGCTTTTTGTCAAGCCGGTCACCGAAGGTTCCAGCCTGGGCATGAGCCGGGTGGATGACGCAGACGAGCTGCCGGCAGCCATTGACAGGGCGCTGGCTTATGGCTCCCAGGCGCTGGTCGAGGCGCTGGTGGACGGCGCCGAGTACACCGCAGGCATTCTGGGCGATCGGGTCTTGCCCCTGATCCGCCTGGAGACGGCGCGCGAATTTTACGACTACCAGGCCAAGTACGAGTCGGACGACACCCGCTATCACCTGCCGTGCGGGCTGGATGAGGCCACTGAAACCCGCCTGGCGGAATTGAGCCTCCGGGCCTTCAGGGTTTTGGGAACCAGCGGCTGGGGACGGGTGGATTTGATGATGGACGGGTCGGGACAGCCGTGGCTGCTGGAAATCAACACCACGCCGGGCATGACTGACCAGTCGCTGCTGCCCATGGCCGCCGGGGCGGCAGGCATGAGCTTTGACGAGCTGGTGTGGAAAATTCTGGAAACCAGCCTGGAGGTGGGCCAATGAGACCGGCGTGGATGGCAAGCCTGGTGTTGTTTGGCAGCCTGCTGCTGGCCGGCCTGTGGCTGCGCTCGGGGCTGATCGGCAGCGAGCAGTGGCCGATACGCTGGCTGGATGTGGAAGGTGATCTCAAGCGCACCAGCTCCAGCCAGGTGCGTGCGGCGGTGGCCAGCGAGTCCGGGCGCGGCTTTTTTGCCGTGGACCTGGACGCGGTGCGCTCAAGCATCGAGGGCCTGCCGTGGGTGATGCGCGCCGAGGTCAGCCGACAGTGGCCGGATGCGCTGCATGTATCGGTGGTTGAGCACCGGCCGGTGGCGCGCTGGAACGAAACCGGGCTGTTCAGCGACCGGGGCGAGGTGTTCCAGGTCAGCGGCAGCGAGTCCATGCAGGGGCTGGCCAGGCTGGGCGGCCCGGAGGCCCGCAGCGAGGAAGTGCTCAGGCGCTGGCAGAAGCTGCGGCGCCGGCTTGACAGCATTGGGCGGCAGGTGGTGGCCGTAATGCTTGATGAGCGCGGCGCCTGGACAGTTGATCTGGATGACGGCGTGCAGCTGATCCTGGGTCGTGAGCAGGTTGACCGGCGCGTTGAGCGCTATCTGAGATCGCAGGCATCGCTGCAGGAACTTGAGCAGACGATTCGCTTTGTTGACCTGCGCTACACCAACGGACTGGCGGTGGGTTTTGCCGAAACCGGCACAGATGAACGTTCCCGAATGGAATTGGATGAGGACATTGAGCGTGGCTAAGCGGCCTGACAAATCACTGGTTGTGGGTCTGGACATTGGCACCAGCAAGATTGTTGCCATTGTTGGCGAGGTTCACGAGGACGGCCAGGTTGAGGTCATCAGCCTGGGCTCGCACCCGTCGCGCGGACTCAAGCGCGGGGTGGTGGTGGATATCGAGTCCACTGAGCAGTCCATACAGCGCGCCGTTGAAGAGGCCGAGTTGATGGCCGATTGCCAGATCAACTCGGTTTTTGCCGGCATTGCCGGCAGCCACATCAGCTCGCTCAACTCGCATGGTGCGGTGGCCATTCGCGACAGCGAGGTGACCGACGGCGATGTTGAGCGCGTGCTGGAGTCGGCCCGGGCCGTGGCCATTCCGGCCGATCAGCGCATCCTGCACGTGCTGCCCCAGGAGTACGTGATTGATTCCACCGACGGCATTCGCCAGCCCATTGGCATGTCGGGCGTGCGGCTCGAGGCGCGCGTCCACCTGGTGACGGCGGCCGTCAGCGCGGTGCAGAACGTGACCAAATGCGTGGCGCGCTGCGGCCTGCAGGTCGACGACCTCATATTGCAGCAGCTGGCTTCAAGCTACGCCGTGCTCAGCGAGGACGAGAAGGACCTGGGCATTGGCCTGATAGACATCGGCGCCGGCACCACCGACGTGGCTGTGTTTACCGAAGGCGCCATTCGCCACACGGCCTGTATCCCCATTGCCGGCGACCTGGTGACCAACGACATTGCCGTGGCGCTGCGTACGCCCACGGTTCATGCCGAGGACATCAAGATCAAGTACGCCTGCGCACTGGAGCAAATGGTGGCTTCTGAAGAAACCATCGAGGTGCCCAGCGTTGGCGAGCGCGCGCCGCGCCGCCTTGAGCGCCAGATTCTGGCGCAGGTGGTGGAAGCGCGCTACCGGGAGCTGTTCCATCACGTGCAAAAGCATTTGCGCCAGTCGGGCTTTGAATCCATGGTGCCGGCCGGCCTGGTGCTGACCGGCGGCGGCTCGAAGATGGATGGCGTGGCCGAACTGGCCGAGGAAGTGTTTCACATGCCGGTGCGACTGGGGGCGCCACAGCATGTCAGCGGCCTTTCGGATGTGGTCAACAACCAGATCCATGCCACCGGTGTGGGGCTGCTCATTTATGGCAGCCGCAACGAAATGCCGCGCCGCAGCTCATTTGGGCGCGGCGGTGAAAGTTTGTGGAACCGCATGAAGCTGTGGTTCCAGGGAGAGTTTTGATGAGTTTGAGTTGCCCGCAAGTGATGTACCTCGGGCAAGGCGAGGGGGCGACACAAAGCGTCCGGCAAGAAGGCGCGTGTCGCTGTCCCTTGCGTTTCAAGTACCGGCACAGCCGGATTGTTGATTGTAAATGGCGAGCGAAAGGAGAAACAGCATGCCTTTTGAACTGATAGAAAATTACACCCCCGGTGCAACCATAAAGGTCATCGGCGTTGGAGGCGGCGGCGGCAATGCCGTCAATCAAATGGTCGAATCGGATATTGATGGCGTGGACTTCATCTGCATCAATACCGATGCCCAGGCGCTGCAGAACTTTGCCGGCAAAAGCACGGTGCAGATTGGCAACGGAGTGACCCGCGGACTGGGTGCCGGCGCCAACCCCGAAGTGGGGCGACAGGCCGCGCTTGAAGACCGCGACCGGATCAGTGAAATACTGGACGGTTGCGACATGGTCTTCATTACCGCCGGCATGGGCGGGGGCACCGGCACCGGTGCGTCACCCGTGGTGGCGCAAACAGCCAAGGAAATGGGCATTCTGACGGTCGCCGTGGTCACCCGGCCGTTTCCGTTTGAGGGCAAGCGGCGCAGCGACATTGCCCAGCAGGGCATTGATGAACTGAGTCATCACGTGGATTCGCTCATCACCATCCCCAACGGCAAGCTGCTTCAGGTGCTGGGGTCGGAAGTGACCCTGCTGGATGCCTTCAAGGCGGCCAACCAGGTGCTGTCGGGCGCGGTACAGGGCATTGCCGAGCTGATTACCTGCCCGGGGCTCATCAACGTGGACTTTGCCGATGTGCGCACGGTCATGAGCGAGATGGGCATGGCCATGATGGGCTCGGGCGTGGCTCGCGGCGAGGACCGCGCCATGATGGCCGCCCAGTCGGCCATTGGATCGCCGCTGCTTGAAGATGTCAGCCTGGAAGGCGCCTGCGGCATTCTTGTCAACGTGACCTCCGGACTCAATCTGAGCATGAAGGAGTTCGAAGAGGTTGGCAACACGGTTGCGGACCTGGCCAGCGACGACGCTACCGTTGTGATTGGCACCGTTATTGACCCGGACATGACTGATGATTTGCGCGTGACCGTGGTGGCCACCGGGCTGGGAAACCGCAAGCCAAAGACTGAAAAGAAGCCCATGCAGGTAGTGCGCACGGGAACGGATTCGCGTCCCGTGCAGTTTACGGCCACGTCTGACGACGAGACGCCGGCCGCTCCGGCGCCAGGAAGCACGGAAACCGGAGAGCTGTTTGGATCGGATGACGATTCGGATTATCTCGATATTCCGGCTTTTTTGCGCAACTCGGCCGACTGAGGGCGGTGCATGAGGGCAAGCCGACCGGACATTCCGGCGGCCGGCCGATGCAGGGTTTCGACTCGCCACGAGGCCTGCATCGGCCGATTTTGCCTAAAAAACGGACATTTTGTGGTTTTTCAGCAACAGGTGTTGTGAAATTCCCTAACTTTTGCTTTTTTGCGACACTTTCTTGTGCTATGCTCGCCACATCAACAGCAATCGGACAAATTCGTGATCCGGCAACGCACACTCAAAAATGTAATTCGCGCCACCGGCGTGGGGCTTCATACCGGCGAAAAGGTGCTGATGACGCTGCGGCCCGCGCCCGTCAATACAGGCATTGTTTTCCGCCGCATTGATCTTGACCCGATGGTCGAAATTGCCGCCGACCCGCATCTGGTTCGCGATACGGCCCTGTCAACCACCCTGATTGATGACGATGGCGTCCGGGTGGCCACCATTGAGCATCTGATGTCGGCCCTGGCCGGCCTGGGCATAGACAACATTCATGTTGATCTCAGCGCGCCCGAGGTGCCCATCATGGACGGCAGCGCCGGCCCTTTTGTTTTTCTGATCCAGTCGGCCGGCATTGCCGAACAGAACGCGCCCAAGCGCTTTATTCGCATAAAAAAGAAGGTGGAGGTGCGCGACGGGGACCGCTGGGCCCGATTTGAGCCGCACGACGGTTTCCGCGTCAATTTTGCCATCGAGTTCGATCATCCGGTCATCCAGTCCCATTCCTGCCGGGCCGACCTGGAATTTTCCACCACTTCATACCTCAAGGAAATCGCCCGCGCCCGCACTTTCGGCTTCATGCGCGATATAGAGTACCTGCGCCAGCGCAATCTGGTTCTGGGCGGCAGCCTGGACAACGCCGTGGTGCTCGACGACTACCGCATTCTCAACGAAAACGGTCTGCGCTACGAAGACGAGTTCGTCAAGCACAAGGTGCTTGACGCCATCGGCGACCTGTACCTGCTCAACCGCAACCCCATCGGCGCATTTTTCGGCCACAAGTCGGGCCACGAGCTCAACAACCAGCTGGTCAGGCGCGTGCTGGCCGATGAGACGGCCTGGGAAGAAGTGACCTTTGAGGGGGAGCGGCAGGCGCCGATTTCATACATTCAGCCGGCCCAGGCTGTTTGATCTCCAGGCTGTCGGGCCTGGCAGCGGCCGTTGTGCGCCGGGTCACGGGTCCGGCAGCGATTCCACCACAATAACGCGCGTGCGCCGCAGCGGCTTGTCCAGAGTCTGATTGGCCTCGTACAGGAGGTCGCTTGCGATCAGCCGCGCACGGCTGGCCCATGCCGGGCTGGTGGCCGCCAAAACCAGCGTGTTGTCTTCCAGACAGGCCAGGCCAATGTGACTGCGCATGCTGTCGGGCAGCGCCTTGCGCAGCCGGGCATCCAGCCTGTTCAAGGCATGCGCGGTTGCCAGCAGCGTGGCCAGTCCGCGGTTTTTGCGGCTGATCTGGTTAATTGGGCGTTCTTTGGGTTGCCAACGGGCCATCCCTCTAGTGTAAACAGCAGATTGAACTGTAGTCCAGCGGTTCATGTGGCTACAATGTCGGCTTGCACCCGCAGGGTGCCGCCCCAAGATACATTCTCTTGAACACTGTTCCCATATTCTGTCAACGGATTACACATGCTCAAATCCCTGATCACCAAGATCGTGGGCAGCCGCAACGAGCGACTGCTCAAGTCCTACAGCAAGGATGTTGAAGCGACCAACGCGCTCGAGCCTGAATATCAAAAGCTTGATGACGCCGCTTTGAAGGCGAAGACCGCCGAGTTCCGCCAGCGTCACGCCGGGGGCGAAAGCCTGGATGCGCTTCTGCCCGAGGCGTTTGCGGCGGTGCGGGAAGCGGCCGTGCGCAACCTCGGCATGCGCCATTACGACGTTCAGCTTATTGGCGGCCTTGTCCTGCACCAGGGCAAGATTGCCGAAATGAAAACGGGTGAGGGCAAGACGCTGGTGGCCACCCTGGCGGTCTATCTGAACGCCATCGCCGATCAGGGCGTGCACGTGGTGACGGTCAACGACTATCTGGCCCGCCGTGACGCCGAGTGGATGAAGCCGGTCTATGATGCGCTGGGCCTGACCGTGGGCGTATCGGTGCCTGGCATGTCGTCCGACGACAAGCGCGCCGCCTATGCGGCCGATGTCACCTACGGCACCAACAACGAGTTCGGTTTTGACTACCTGCGCGACAACATGGCCTTTTCGCTGGACCAGCGCGTGCAGCGCGGGCGCCACTATGCCATTGTCGACGAGGTGGACTCGATTCTCATTGATGAAGCGCGTACCCCGCTGAT
This sequence comes from Wenzhouxiangella sp., assembly GCA_035301965.1. Taxonomy (GTDB): domain Bacteria; phylum Pseudomonadota; class Gammaproteobacteria; order Xanthomonadales; family Wenzhouxiangellaceae; genus Wenzhouxiangella. Next base: position 9,887 of record DATGTG010000232.1, read on the forward strand.
CATCTCCGGCCCCACCGATGAAGGCCCGGAAATCTATGTCAGCATCAACCGCGTTGTGCCCGGCCTGGAGCCGCAAAAGGAAGAGGACGGCCCGGGAGATTTTTCCATTGACGAGAAGACCAAGCAGGTTTACCTGACCGAAGACGGCATGGCCAAGGTTGAGGGGCTGCTGTCGCAGGCCGGCCTGATTGAAGCGGGCGCCAGCCTGTATGACTCCGTTAACCTGGGTTTGATGCATGCACTCAACGCCGGCTTGCGCGCCCACCATCTGTACCACAGGGATGTCGATTACATCGTGCGCGATGGCGAGGTCATCATCGTTGACGAATTCACGGGCCGCACGCTGGCGGGCCGGCGCTGGTCCGAAGGTCTGCACCAGGCCGTGGAAGCCAAGGAAGGCGTG
>DATGTG010000233.1:0-3114 GCA_035301965.1 Wenzhouxiangella sp.
CGCGCGCCGGCAGCATGTCAATGCGCTCCAGCTTGCCGGTGGAGCGCTGGCTTTCCGGGTCGAAGGTGCGAATGGATTCGAGTTCGTCGTCAAAAAGCTCCAGCCGGTAGGGCGCCGGACGGCCCATGGGCCACAGGTCGATGACCGCCCCGCGCACGGCAAACTGGCCGGGCTGCCAGACCTGTTCGGAAGGCTGGTAGCCGGCCGCCATGAGCTGGCTGCGGAAGGTGCTGTCGTCGATGGTTTTGCCCACCGACAGGTCAAGCCGCTGGCCCTGCACCCAGGCCACCGGCGGCAGCTGCTGCATAAGCGTGGCTACCGGGGTGATGACAACGCCGCTTTGCATGCCCGGCAGACGGGCCAGCAGATCAAGCCGGCGCGAGGTCAGGTCGGGGTGGGGCGAATACAGGTCGTAGGGCAGGATTTCGCGGTCGGGGAATATTTCGGCGCGCACGCCCGCGAGCAGATTGATGTCGTCACGCAGGCGACGGGCGCTGTAGCCGTCGGCAGAAACCACCAGCACGGGACCGCCCTTGCGACCCGCCCAGGTGGATACGGCCAGCGCCAGGGCAAAGCCTTCAAGCAGGGGCCAGTCCGCGCATTTTCCGCTGTCGTGCGGGGGGTTGAAGATGGAAAAACCGGTGCTCATGGATTGTGCCGAATCAATTCAAAGCCGGTCATTTTAGCAATTGTGGCCGCCGGGCCGGACGGGCCACCTGTTTTTTAAGAAAAGGCCGGGCGAGGCCCGGCCGTATTCAGCTGGAAAACGAGGATGAATCAGTGCAGATCAGCCAGCGCCACGTCAGTCATTCCCAGTGCCTGGGCAACATCGTACATCGCCTGGTTGAGAATCAGATGAGTGCTTTCATCGGCATCGTGGCCAAATTCTGCCTCAATGTCAGCCATGACCTGGTTGTGAATGCCGTGCGACAGGGTCTTGTCGAACAGGTAGCCTGACCAGAAGGTGCCATCGGGCGTGGTGCCGGCTTCCACCAGAGCAGCGGTCAGTTCCAGATCGGGATCGCCGTCGTAAACCACGCCGCCAAACCAGTTTTGGGGCGCGCTTCGGGCCTGGTCTGTGCTGCTGTCCTGGGCAGCCGGGGCAGCTGGCGCCAGGGCCAGCGCTACCGCGGCCACCAGCAGGGCCAGCGCGGTGAGCAGGTGGTTGGTTTTGCTGAATGTGCGTGTGTTGGACATTTTCTGCCTCCTGTGTTGACTGGCCGGGGCACGTACATCACGACATCGTGACGGTTTTCCCCAGCGCCTGGATGCGGGCGAGAAAATTCTCGTCCGGATGCAAATCAGCGAGTATTTGCCTGCTTTTTTCCGACAGCAGGCCGTTGAAACGGTCGGCCAGATCGCCGCCGATCAGCGCCAGCGCCAGGCTTTGGCGAATCCAGGCGCCGACCAGTTCGACCAGCAGCGGCTGGGCGCTGGCCAGGCCGTGGGCCGAGCCGGCCGACAGCTGTGCAATCAGCGCGCTGGACTGGTCGGCCACCACCATCAGCCAGCGCTCGTTTTCGGTGTTGTTGATGTCCAGCCGGTAGACATTGCCCTGGCAGCCGCCACACTGCTGCGGGCAGGCTTGCATGCATAAGGTGGTGATGTGCACACCGCGCCGGCGGGCGCGTTCCAGGTCGTCGGCCAGCGTGGTGGCCTCGGCAGGCTGCGCTGCAATCAGCAGATGTTTTTCGGCGCCGGCAATATCGCTTTTTGCGCGCGCCATGAGCTCGTCATGGTCATCAAGGCTGAAGGCGGGCGCTTTTTGACGGGCGGCAGACAAGTTGCGCAGGGCCTGGCCGGCTGTTTCCATCACGGCCCTGTGCTGCTCATCAATGCCGTCCAGCAGGGTGTCCGGCGGGGTGGGACTGTAGTGCATGCCGCGCTTCGATCTGTATCTTTGTGCGGCAGCACGCTGCACCAACTTGTCGAGCACGCCGTATACATTGGCGCGCGGAATGCCGGCCGCCCGGGCAATGCTGTAGCCGCTGCCGGGCCCATGCTGCAGCAGGGCGATATAGGCCCGGGCTTCGTATTCGCCAAAACCGAGCTTTTTCATCAGCGCCGGTGCATCCATGGCTTGACCTTTAGTAGCTGCTTTCACAACTACTATTGTTGGGGCGCTGTTTTTTTGTACAAGATCCAATTCCCGTTTTCTGTTTGGGCAAGTCCTGTTTGGCAGGCGCTGAATCCTGAATGAGCCAATTTCTTCTGCGGCCGCGCGTAACTGTTCAGCGGCTCGAACCGCCTTGTTTCAGTGCAGAAATATAAATGTGCGCCCCATGCTGATTTTTTCTGCTGCTGAACCGGACGGTTCGGGCCGTTGCTTGAAGCGGTCAGCGGCTTTGGCGGCTGACCGGATGCAGAACATTGTGCAGCGGGCAAGGGCAAACCATGTTTTTTGAGCGACCTTTCGAGCGGGCGGCCCTGCTGGCCAGCCTGGCGCTGTCGGTGCTTCTGGCGGCTGTCATGCTGGTAGTGGCCGGCGTGGTGCCGGTTTCACCGGGGCTGGTTTTGCTGGTTTTACTGTCCGTGTTGACGGTCTTTGCATGGTGTATCGGCTGATCAGGGCCCCGGGCGTGATGACGTTTTGTTCAGTGGCTGATGCGGGTGACGAGCCGCAAGGCTGCTGGCTGCAGGTGTGAAGATCTTGTCCGGTCTGCGCGGGTTTGGTAACTTGTTCACATCAAGCCGCCCGGGGAGCGCATCATGGACAAACAAGGCGATGTCACCAGCCTGCTGAATGCCTGGCAACGAGGGGACAACAAGGCTGGTGAGGAAATGCTGCCGCTTGTCTATGCCGAATTGCACCGCATTGCCGGGCGCCAGCGCAACAAGCAGTACGGGCTTTTGACCATGCAGACCACCGACGTGCTGCACGAGGCCTGGCTGCGGCTGGCCGACCAGAATGTTGGCTGCTGGAACAACCGGGTGCAGTTTTTTGCCATTGCGTCCACCGTTGTCAGGCGCGTGCTTTTGGACTCGGCCCGCAAGCGCCTGGCCCAGCAGCGCGACCGCCGCCAGGAAATATCACTGGACAGCGTTGCAGAGCCCATGGGCCTGGCGCGCGCCGAGGAGCTGGTCGATCTGGACGAAGCGCTGGTCAGACTCAGG
>DATGTG010000234.1:0-2147 GCA_035301965.1 Wenzhouxiangella sp.
CCGGCCCGGCGCGCACCTCGCCAAAGCAGCGCACCACGTTGCCTTCGGCCAGCAGGCGCTGCTGCGAAGGATAAAAGCGGAAAAAGCGCAGCGTCAGCTGGCCGGTGTCATCGGCCAGGGTGACCACCAGCATGCGCCGGCGGCGCTGCACCACGTCCTGATGAATGACCCGCCCCTGAACCTGCACGCGCGTGTCGGGAAGAACCCGGCCCAAAGCCACAATGCGGGTGCGATCCTCGTAGCGCAGCGGCAGATGAAAAAGCAGGTCAAGCTCGCGAACAATGCCCAGCGCCTTCAGGCGCGAGGCGACCTGCGGGCCCACCCCGTCCAGCTCGGTTACCGGTCGTGTTCCTGAGGCGGGCACAGCACTTTTTCCGAATTCCGGTTCAGCGGCCGGACAGCACCGCCACGGCGTCCATTTCCACCGGAACGCCTTTGGGCAGGGCCGACACTTCAACCGTGGCGCGCGCCGGATACGGCTGCGTAAAGCGCTCGCCCATCAGCTCGTTAACCACGCCGAACTGCGCCAGATCGGTCAGAAAGATATTGAGCTTGACGATGCTGTCCAGATCGCCGCCCGCCTCTTTGAGAATGGCCTCAAGGCTGTCAAAAACCCGCTCGACCAGGGCGCGAAAGTCTCCGTCCACCAGCTCGCCGGTGGCCGGATCAAGCGGCACCTGGCCGGAAACGTACAGGGTGTTGCCGGACTTGACGGCCTGCGAATACGGGCCGATGGCTGCGGGTGCGGCCGTGGTCTTGATGGGGGTTTTACTCACAACGGACTCCTTGGGGTTTCAGTTCTGGCGGCCGGCACCAGCGCCGGCCCGGCTCCATCAGGCGATTTCGCGGCTGACCTTGAGCACGTGGCGATTGCGGCGCAGCCGGCGAATGACGCGGGCCAGGTTTTTTCTGTCCCTGACCGACAAAATGAACTTGAGCGTGGCGGTTTCACGGGTGCTGGCCGGCTGCTCCACCTCTTCGATATTGGACCCCACCTCGCTGACGCTGGCCGATATGGAAGCCAGCACGCCGGGGGTGTTGACGGTTGTGACCTTGAGCCGGGCCGAATAATAGCCCTTGACCACCGACGCCCAGCCCACTGCCAGACAGTGGTCCGGGTGGTTTTTTTCCAGCTCGGGCACGTTGTGGCACTGGCGGCGATGAATGATCAGCCCCTTGCCCGGCGACATGTAGCCCATGATGTCATCGCCCGGGATGGGGTAGCAGCATTTGGCGTAGCTGACTATCGCGCCGCGCACGTCGCCCACGGTCAGTATTTCGGCATCGCCGCTGTCGCTGCGGCGCCGGCTGCGCGATGAAATCAGGCCGTCGGCCACGATGCTGGCCAGCCTGTCGCCTCGGCCAATCTTGATCAGCAGATCCTCGAGCCGGTCGATGCCGTTCTTCTTCAGGTAGCGTTCCAGGCGCCGGGTGGGAACATTTTCAAACGAATAGCCGCGCTGCGCCATGGCCTGGTCGAGCAGGCGGTTGCCGAACTCGACCGAGTCGGCCCGCTCCAGATTCTTCAGGTGGGCACGTATGCTGGACCGGGCCTTGGAGGTCACCACAAACTCGTGCCATTCGGGCTTGGGCTTTTCGCCCTCCCTGGTTTCTATTCTTACCGTCTGGCCCGACTGCAGCTCGGTGTAGAGCGGCATCTGCTCGTTGTCGATATAGGCCGCCACCGCCTGGTCGCCCACCTGGGTGTGAATGGCGTAGGCAAAATCCAGCGCCGTCGAATGGCGCTTCAGGTCGATGATGCGGCCGTTGGGCGTGAACACGAACACCTCATCGGGATACAGCTCGGCCTTGGCGCTGGCAATGAACTTTTCCGAGTCGGTTTTTTCGCGCCCTTCGGTGTCCACCAGCTTGTACAGCCAGCGCCGCCCGCGCTCCACGGTTTCATCATCGGCCATGGATTTGTAGATCCAGTGCGCAGCCGCGCCGCGCTTGGCCATCATGTCCATGCGCTGGGTGCGAATCTGAACCTCAACCGGCAGCGCAAGCCGGGCGTTGACCACGGTATGCAGCGACTGGTAGCCGTTGGGCTTGGGCACGGCGATATAGTCCTTGAAACTGCCCATGACCGGCTGGTAGAGCGTGTGCACCACGCCCAGCGCCTGATAGCACTCGGGCTGCGTCTGGGT
>DATGTG010000235.1:0-7678 GCA_035301965.1 Wenzhouxiangella sp.
TCTGCGCCGCGCCCGTCCCTACCAGGAAGTGGGCGAAGGCCATCACGATCAGGGCCTGGAGCAATACCTGCCGCTGTTTTTCGAGGACACCGCCCGCCTGGTCGACTACCTGCCGCCGCAGCACCGCATTCTGACCCTGCCCGGCATTGACGACGCCGCAAACGAATTCTGGCGCGACGTCAAGTATCGTCACGAACAGCGCAGCGGCGACATCGAGCGCCCGGTGCTTGCCCCCGAAGAACTGTTTGTGACGGCGCGCAGCGTGCTGGAGCGCCTCGATGCCAGCAGCGTCGCGCGCGTAACCCGCCACAAGCCGGCCGCCGCCACCCTGGACGCGCCGCCGATGCTCAACCTGCGCGAAGAACCCGAACAGGTGGCCCAAACCCTGTCCGGGCTGCCCGGCCGCGTGCTCATTGCCGCCGACACCGCCGGCCGCCGCGAGCTGATTTCCGACGCGCTCCGGTCAGCCGGGCTGGCCCCCCGACTGCTTGATTCCTGGGCCGCTTTTGTCAGCGGCAACGATGCCCTGGCCATCGCCGAACTGCCCGTGTCCACTGGCTGCCGGCTGGGCGAGCGCGAACTGACCGTTCTGACCGAAAGCGAACTGTTTCCCGGCCACGCCCGCGCCGTGCGTCGCGAGCGCCGCAGCGGCCAGGACCCGGAAACCATGATCAAGAGCCTGGCCGATTTGCAGATCGGCGCCCTGGTGGTTCATCTGGAACACGGTATCGGGCGCTACCTGGGCCTGGAAGTGCTGGATGCCGGCGATGCCACAGCCGAATACCTGTGCCTGGAATACAGGGACGGCGACAAGCTGTACGTGCCCATTACCGACCTGCACCTGGTCAGCCGCTACACCGGCGCCGACCCGGACACGATCACACTGCACCAGCTGGGCTCCGACCGCTGGAAACGCACCCGCCGCAAGGCCGCCGAAAAAGTGCGCGATGCCGCCGCCGAGCTGCTCAACCTGCAGGCCCGGCGCTTTGCGCGCCAGGGCCGCAGGCATACCCTGGATCGCGGCCTGTACGCCCGCTTTTCCGCCGGCTTTGAATACGAGGAAACCGAAGACCAGCTGGCGGCCATTGAAGCCACGCTGGAAGACCTGACTGCCGACCGGCCCATGGACCGCGTGATCTGTGGCGATGTCGGCTTTGGCAAAACCGAGGTGGCCCTGCGCGCTGCATTTGTGGTGGCCAATGCCGGCCGCCAGGTGGCCATGCTGGCGCCCACCACCCTGCTGGCCGAACAGCATTACCGCAACTTTGCCGACCGCTTTGCCGACTGGCCCATCAACGTAAAACTGCTGTCGCGCAGCGGCGGGCAAACGGCCAAAACCCTGTCGGGGCTGGCCGATGGCACGGTTGACATCGTCATTGGCACCCACCGGCTGCTGCAAAAGGACGTGAAATTCCATGATCTGGGCCTGGTCATCATTGACGAGGAGCAGCGTTTTGGCGTGCGCCAGAAGGAACAGCTCAAGACCCTGCGCGCCGAAGTCGACTTGCTGACCCTGACCGCCACCCCCATTCCGCGCACGCTTAACATGTCCATGGCCGGGCTGCGCGACCTGTCCATCATTGCCACCCCGCCGGCACGCCGGCTGGCGGTGCGCACCTTTGTTTCGCAGTGGGATACCGCCACCGTGCGCGATGCGGTGATGCGTGAATTCCAGCGCGGCGGCCAGGTGTATTTTCTGCACAACGAGGTCAAGAGCATGGCCCGCCAGGTGGCCGACCTTGAAGAAATGTTCCCCACCGCCCGTATTGGCATGGCCCACGGCCAGATGCCGCCGGGCGAAATGGAAAGCGTGATGCGCGACTTTTATGCGCGCCGCCTCAATCTGCTGGTGTGCTCAACCATCATCGAAAACGGCATTGATGTGCCCACCGCCAACACCATCATCATCAACCGCGCCGACAAGTTCGGGCTGGCCCAGCTGCACCAGCTGCGCGGACGCGTCGGCCGCTCGCATCACCTGGCCTACGCCTATCTGATTACGCCGCACAAAAAATCGCTGACCCGCGATGCCCGCAAGCGCCTGGAAGCCATCCAGTCACTCGAAGAGCTGGGTGCCGGCTTTACCCTGGCCAGCCACGACCTTGAAATTCGCGGTGCCGGCGAGCTGCTGGGCGAAGAACAGTCGGGGCAAATCGAGGCCATCGGCTTTTCGCTGTATTCCGACATGCTCAACCGCGCCGTCGAAGCGCTCAAGACCAACAGCGAGCCCGATCTTGACGAGCCGCTCAAGCCGGTCAGCGATGTCGATCTGCACCTGAGCGCCATGATTCCTTCAGGCTACCTGCCCGACGTCCATCAGCGCCTGGTGCTGTACAAGCGCATCAGCCAGGCCGCCAGCCATGATGAACTGCACGACCTGCAGGTCGAAATGATCGACCGCTTCGGCCTGCTGCCGCAGGAGGTGAAAAACCTGTTCGCCACGGCCGAGCTGCGCCTGCGCACCAGGAAACTGGGCATGATGCGCATGGAAATCGGCCCGGCCGGCGGGCGCATCGAGTTTTCCGAACAGCCCGACATCAACATGGCCGAGCTGCTGAAGATGATTCAGAAGGAATCCCACACCTACCAGCTGCCCGACAACAGACAGCTGCGCATCAACGGCGAATTCGAGGAAGTCGACGAACGCTTTCACATGGCCGAAGAGCTGCTTGAGCGGCTCGCGCCCCCGCAACAGGCGGCCGCCTGACCGGCCCCTATACCGTCTGGGCCGCGTCCGGCGCGTTGTCAATATCCGTTCTTTCAGCTGCACCCGGCGGTTTTTTCCCGCCCGGACGCAGGCGCGGCAGAAACACCGCAAACAGCCCCAGCAGCGGCAGCCAGGCACACACCTGGTAAACAAACTCAATGCTGTAGCGGTCGGCCAGCAGCCCCAAACCGGCGGCGCCTATGCCGCCAAGGCCAAACGAAAAGCCGTAGAACAGCCCGGACACCGCGCCAATGCGATTCGGCATCAGGTCCTGGGCATAAACAATAATGGCCGGAAACGCCGACGCCAGCAGAATGCCTATGACCGCACTCAGAATGCCGGTGGCCGTCAGCCCGACATGCGGCAGCAGCAGCGTAAACGGCGCCACGCCCAGTATGGACACCCAGATGACCAGCTTGCGGCCGATGCGGTCACCAATCGGCCCGCCGATCATGGTGCCCACCGCCACGGCGCCGAGAAACACGAACAGATGCACCTGGGCGCTATATAGCGACACGCCGAAATGGTGCATCAGATAAAACTCGTAATAGGTGCTGATGCTGGCCATGTAGATGAATTTTGAAAAACACAAAACCAGCAGAATGGCCAGAATGCGAAACACCCGGGCGCGCGACTTGATCATGACCGGGGCATCGGCCAGCTGGCGCCTTCTGGCGGCGGCTGCATTGCGGCTGTACCAGCCGCTGACCTGCAGCAGAACAATAATGGCCAGCAGCGCCGCCAGCGCAAACCAGGCCACGCTGGTGCGCCCCTGGCCCAGCACAAACCACGCGGCCGCCAGCGGCCCCAGCGCCTGGCCCACATTGCCGCCGATCTGGAAAATGGACTGGGCAAACCCATAGCGCCCGCCCGAGGCCATGCGCGCCACGCGCGCCGATTCCGGATGGAACACCGCCGACCCTATGCCCACCATGCCGGCGGCCAGCAGCAGCACCGGATAACTGGGCGCATGCGCCAGCAGAATCAGCCCGAACAGCGTGGCCGACATGCCCACCGGCAGCGAGTACGGCGCCGGCCGCCGGTCGGCCAGGTAGCCCACCCACGGCTGCAGCAGCGATGCGGTGAGCTGAAACGTCAGCGTAATCAGCCCGACCTGCAAAAAGCTGAGATCAAAATCATCCTGCAGCAGCGGATAGATGGCCAGAATCAGCGACTGCATCATGTCATTGAGCATGTGCGTAAAGCTGACCCCGCCCAGCACGCCGTAGCGAATTCCCGGCACGGCTGAAGAACCCTGCGCCGATACGCTCTGTTTGGCCGATACACCCATAATCAGATTCCAGTGGCTGAAAGCCGTTCTGCCGCAGGGGCCATGAAAACACAAACCGGCCCGCTCCGGGCGACAGTTTTACGGACAGCCAGCCATGGACAACCGGCTATGGAAAGCCGGCTTCTGGACAACCGCCCCCGGGCGGCGCAGACTTCAGTCATCAACAGGCATCAAGGATTTTCAACATGACCCACCTCCCCCAGCTGGTTGTTCTGCTTGCCGCCGCCCTGGTCTTTGCCACCATTGTGCTCACCGGCCGGGCGCGCATGAAATACGGCATCAAGGCACCGGCCGTCACCGGCCACCCGGGCTTCGAGCGCGCCTACAGGGTGCAGATGAACACCCTGGAGCAAACCGTCCTGTTTCTGCCCGTGCTGTGGCTGGCAGCCGCCTACGGCCACCCGGCCTGGGCCGGACTGCTCGGACTGATCTGGCTGATCGGGCGCACCTGGTACATCTTTTCCTACCTGAACAACCCCGTTCGGCGCGGGCCGCCGTTTGGTCTGGCCATGCTCGCCTGGCTGCTGCTTTTCGTGCTTGCCGCCTGGGGCGTTGGCCGGCTTTTGCTCAGCCCGGCCTGAGGTTATACCCGGTATTCAAAATGCATCCGGAATCCCGGGAATTTTCCGGGGATTTGTTTTTTAATGCCGCTTTGCCCCAGAATCGGACGCAGGGTTTCAATCCACGAGGGAGACAAGCATGGATATCGGCGTCTGGATCAGCCTTGCCTTTTATTTTGTTCTGATGCTGGGCATAGGCTTTTATGCCATGCGCAAGTCCACCTCGTCGTCGGAGGAATACCTGCTGGCCGGGCGCAGGCTCAACCCGGCGGTGGCGGCCCTTTCGGCCGGCGCCTCCGACATGAGCGGCTGGCTGCTGCTGGGCCTGCCGGGCGCCATTTTCATTGCCGGCCTGCACGAAGCCTGGATTGGAGTCGGCCTGTGGTGCGGCGCGCTGCTCAACTGGATTGTTGTTGCCCCGCGCCTGCGCGAACAGACCGAACGCTACGACAACGCGCTCACCATTCCGGCCTTTCTGTCCAGCCGATTTCCCACCCGGGCCATTTCCCTGCGCACAGTTTCAGCCCTGGTGGTCGTGGTCTTTTTTGCCGTCTACACCGCCTCCGGGCTGGTCGCCGGCGGCAAGCTGTTCGACATGGCCTTCAGCGGCCTGCTGTCGTTTACCGGGCTCAGCGACTACCACATCGGCGTGTGGCTGACCCTCATCATCGTTTTGGCCTACACCTCGGTGGGCGGTTTTCTGGCCGTCAGCATGACCGACTTCGTACAGGGCTGCATCATGATGCTGGCGCTTGTCATCATGCCGCTGGTGGTGCTTTACGGCGAAGGCGGCGGCGGACTGTCGCAGGCCTCTGAAACGCTTTCCCAAATCTCCGATCGCGAAGGTTATCTGAGCTGGACCCACGGGCTGGGATTCATCGCCTGGCTATCGGCCGTGGCCTGGGGGCTGGGCTATTTCGGCCAGCCGCACATCATTGTGCGCTTCATGGCGGTGCGCTCGGTCGCTGAAGTGCCCGCCGCCCGCAACATCGGCATGTCGTGGATGTTCGTGTCGCTGGCCGGCGCCATCGGCATGGCCATCTTCGGGCGCGCCTACGCCATCCGCAACGGGCTCGACATCGGCGACCCGGAAACCATCTTCATCGTGCTTGCCAACCTGCTGTTTCATCCGCTCATCACCGGCTTTCTGTACGCCGCCCTGCTGGCCGCGGTCATGAGCACCATTTCCAGCCAGCTGCTGGTGGCGTCATCATCACTCACCGAGGACATGTACCGGCTGTTTCTGCGCAAGGACGCAACCGAAAAGGAAACCGTCACCGTCAACCGCATCTGCGTGGTGCTGGTCGGCCTGGTGGCCGCCGTCATCGCCCGCGACCCCGACTCGCAGGTGCTGGGGCTGGTCAGCCACGCCTGGGCCGGCTTTGGCGCCGCCTTCGGCCCCATGATCCTGCTGTCGCTGACCTGGAGGAAAATGTCTGGCAGCGGCGCGGTGGGCGGGCTGATCATCGGCGCCGTGACCGTCATCGTCTGGATAGCCGCCGGCTGGCACGAAGACTTTCTCGGCCTGGGCGGCGTCTACGAAATCATCCCCGGCTTCATCTTGTCGCTGGCGGCCATTGTCATCGTCAGCCGGCTGACTCAAAACGGGCATGAGTACCGTGCCGCATAGTCGCGAATATATTTCAGACCGTTTTCGAAATAAAACCCTTATGCGAGAGAAAACCATGTCCACGACCGGGCGATGTCGTCAAAGACTCATCAGGGCGGCTGCTCCAAACCAGAAGCAACACCCACCTTTTTCACTGCCGTCAGCGTGATGTATTCCGCAAGCGCCGATTCAATTCTGAACACCAGATGTGAATTACAGCGGGCACCGTCATAAACCCGGACCATGCGGTCGCTGGCCACAGGACTGATGGTTTTTTCGCCACAGTGGACGACAACTTCAGCCGGTCGGGCAACTCCAAAAGTCATGTCCGTCAGCACAAGCCACTCATGTGCGCCGGCGTTGACATTGTGCCGACGCACCACAGGAGTGCCAAAATTGGCGGGCAGCGGCGGGTATTCCTGGTGATCTCCCGGCCTCAGCGCCGGCGCTGGGGTTAAAACGCGCTCAACTCTGACCAGCCCGAAACCGCCCACTCTTTCATCTGCCGGCAGCTTCAATTTTTCCAGCATTGGCAGGGCCAGACCCAGCCAGTGTTCCTGCCCTCTGTGCTGCCCGCCGACGCGCAGCCGATTCAATTCGCAGTGCAGGCGCCCTTCTATACCATAGCTGTGGATAAGCGAAACGGCATAAGCGCCGTGTACAACGGCGTGGTCATGACTGCACAGCCAGCTTGCGCTGTCGGCCGCTCCCCGAACTGAAAGAAACGGATGCGGCTGATGCAGCGCGGGCCGGGCAATAACGTTGAATACTGGCATGGTCGCAAACGGCCATTCGGCCAACCGCTGGTAGCCGACAGTGACAGCCGCTGCCGGCACGGTCAAAACCATCAGCACGACTGCTGCCGCCACAGCGGAAAACATCCGCTTTGCATGCCGTCGCTCAAGCCAGCTTCCCAGGCCGCCGGCCGCCAGCACCACCAGACAAAAGCCGGCCCCTGAAACCATGTAGTACGGATAGAAAGCGCGAATCATGGCCAAACCGGGCAAGCCGGAAGCTACGGTGATCAGCATAACCAGGCTGATCCGGTCGCCCTGGCGTACGCGAACCGCCGAGCCGACCAGACCCAGCACAAGAGCCAGCGTGTAGCTAACAGCCAGCACCCACGCCAGCCACTGCGGCCACTCAAGGATCTGGACCAGCCAATACTTCAGCCCGCCGCCCGACAGCGCCCAGGCCAGCGGCAGCACTGCTGAAAGACTGCCGCGTGACTGCTCCTGGCCCAAATAATCACCCAGCCCGGAAAATAGTTCTGCAGACTGCAGCGCATCTATCATCACGGGCGCAAAGGGCAACAAGCCTGCCACAGCTGCCAGAACCAGGGTATACAGACTCAACCCTGATCTTGACCACCCCAAAACCGCCAGCCCCAAAGGCATGGCAGCCAGCACCAAGCTTGCCGGATGAGCGTGCACCGCCAGCGAAAAAAACAGTGCTGTCAGAACCAGCTGGCTGCCGCGCCCAGTTTTTGCAAACCGAATACCCGCTAGCAG
>DATGTG010000236.1:0-17181 GCA_035301965.1 Wenzhouxiangella sp.
AGGCAGTCTGATGAATAAGCTGGGGTAACAGACTTCTTCCCGGCGCTTGCTGGCCCGGGATGGGCCCGGCCTATTTCCCTGGCTGTATGACCAGGTCATTGTGTACTTCAACCACGCCCTTGACGTCGCGCGCTATTTCACCTGCCCGCCTTTTTTCGAGCCCGGATTTGGCGAAACCGGACAGCTGGACGATCCCGCCTTCCATGGTCTTGACCTTGATATTGGCCGCTGAAGTGTCTTCGTCCTTGGCCAGCGCAGTCTTGACTCGGGTTGTTATGACTGAATCATCGACATATTCACCCACGGTTTCCTGATCGCGGGCCACGCTGCAGCCGGCAAGAAACGCTGCTGCAGCAACGATGAAAATCATGTAAACCATCGTACGATTCGTTTTCATTGAGACTCTCCTTGTCAGTTTGCTGATGGACTCCGATCAAGCTTTGCGACGCCCTGAAACAAGCGCCAGAACAAACAAAACCAGAAATACGAAAAACAGGATTTTGGCAATGGTGGCTGCAACGCCGGCAACGGCGAAAAAGCCCAGGCCTCCTGCAACAATGGCGATAATCAAGGCAATAACGGCGTAAAACAGCATGGTTCTCTCCTTGTGGATGAATCTTCACTCGCTGCCGGGCGTCTGCTTCTGGCGGCGCCCGGCAGCCGCTGGTGCAACCGTGCAGATCAGCTGAAATCGCTGAAATCCCGCACCTGTCTTTCCGCTTCATCACGAGCGATTCCATAGCGCTCCTGCAGTTTTCCAACCAGATATTCCGAGCTGCCGCCGGCAACATCCAGGTCGTCATCGGTCAGGCGCCCCCACTTGGCCTTGAGCCTGCCCTTGAGCTGTTTCCATTTGCCTTGAATGATGTCTTCGTTCATGTCGTTCTCCTGCTGCAGTGCAGCTGCCGGGTCTGTTTGCAATGTCTACTGCGCGGTTTCAAGATCGGAGGATTTGACCTTTTTTACCCCTTTGACGCTTTCAGCCGCCGCAACGGCCTTCTTTTTTGCAACGTTGTTATCGACAGTGCCGGACAGGGTGACGGTTCCGTCCTCGGTCGTGACTGAAATGCCGCTGCTGGCCAGGTCTTCGGTGCTGGCCAGCTCGGCCTTAACCTTGGTCGTGATCCAGGTGTCATCCACAGCCTCGCCAACGGTGCGCGACTCATCATCTTCTTCAGCCCTGACCTTCAGACCCGAGGCATCAACCTCCTTGACACCCTTGACGCCTTCAGCAGCCGCCACAGCCCGCTCAACCTCATCGTCGGTTGAAACCACACCCGTCAAGGCGACCGTGCCGTCTTTGGTGTTGACGGAAATGCGGGTGCTGCTCACATTCCTGGTAGTTGCCAGCTCGGCCTTGACCTTGGTTGTAATCCAGGTGTCGCTCATGGCGCGATCGGAATCCGAAGAATCCTGTCCGGCATCGGCAGCGGTCGCGGACTGAATGCCCAGGCCGACCAGTCCGGCCAGCATGAAGAATGCAGTCATTAAACGCACGGTTCTGTTCATTGATTTCTCCAGCTGCGTATCAATCGCAGACAATTGCACATGACTTGATGCTAGACGCATGCAGGCGACAGCACCAGATGTGAAATGACCAGATGAATTGGTCAAATTCAATGACTTTGATGATTTTTGGTGGCATGATTGCCGGCAAGGGCCGCACTCAGGACACCGAGGTCAGCGCCATGAAGCCTGAACCGGAAAGAAGTGAGCTGGGCGTGAGCGTGTTTACGCGCCTTTTTGAAAAAATGCACGAAGGCGTGCTGCTGGTCGACAGCAGGGGCACCGTGAAATGGGCCAACCCTGCCGCGGCCATGCTGCACGGCTGCGACCGGCCGGATGAGCTTGAAAGCACTTCGTCCGAATACCGCCAGCGCTTTGTTCTGCGCGACAGCGACAACAGGGAACTGCCGGCAGGCGACTGCCCGCTGGCAAGGCTGGCCAACGGCAAGAGCTTTACACGAATACAGGCCTGGCTGAGCCGCAAAAACGACGTCGAACAGCAGCGCCTGCTTGAATTTTCCAGCCTGGCGCTGACCGCGCCGGACGGCACGCCCGGGCCGCATGCCCTGATCATTGACGAGCCGCAAACACAGGCTGCCGAAACCGAATGGACAGCGCACTCCCTGGAAAGCAATCCGCTGCCCGCGGCGATACTGCGGCTGGATGACTCGCGCTTCATCATGGCCAACGACGGGTTTGTCCAGCTGACGGGGCTTGGGCATGAAAGGCTCAGCGCCCTGCCGCTGCGCGAGCTCGATATTCTGCGCGATGCCGAACGGCGCAGCGAGGCCATTGAGGCCCTGGCCGCATGGCACAGCATTGAGCCGCAGGAATCGACCGCGCCAACCTGTTCAGGCGAGCGTCGCCACATCATTCTCGCCGGTCAGCCCGTCATGATCGATGGTCGCAAGTGCATGCTGTTTACCTGCCACGATCAGGATGCCCGGAAAAGAACCCTGATCTCCCTGCGTGAAAGAAACCGGCGCTACGCCAGGGTCTTTCAGCTGGCGCCCCTGTCCATGCTGATTTGCCGGCGTGCAGAATGGGCAATTGTTGAAGTCAATGACGCCTTCCTGGCCGCTTTCGGTCACGAGCGTGACGAGCTGCCGGGGAAATCCGCGCTGCGCACAGGCTTGCGCATGGATGAACAGGACATCAGCAGGCTGGAACGGGCGCTCAATCTCAACCAGTCGATTGACAAACTCGAGCTCGAGCTGCAAACGCGGGCGGGCGCAGCGCTCAACGCTCTGCTTTCGGCCGAGATTGTCGGCGCCGGCGACAGCGAATACATTTTGCTGGCAGTCAAGGACATTACCGCCCGCCGCCGCTCGGGCGCCGATCTTGCAGCGGCCATAGAAGCCGTTATGGAAGACACTTCGTGGTTTACACAAACGCTGATGGAAAAGCTGGCTGAAATCCGCCAGCCGAAACAGCAGCACTGTGATCTGGAAGAGCTGACCCCGCGCGAACAGGAGGTTCTGGCAGCCATCTGCAAGGGTCGCAGCGATGCCGAGCTGGCCGATTCGCTGGGCATTTCACCCTATACGGTGCGCAGTCATCTGGCCAATCTGTACAGCAAGATTGACGTCAAAAGCCGCAGCGCAGCCATCATCTGGGGCCGCGAGCGGGGATTGGGAAACTATTGAATGCCCGGGCCGGCTGGCGTGGCCACCGGCCGGCCCGGCATGAATCAAAAGGGAATGTCGTCCTCAAGCCCGCTGTCATCAAACGAGGCGGATGAATCATTGCCGGCCGGTGCCTGCCCGCCACCATAGTCGCTGCGCTCGTCAAATGACGCGCCGCCCGAGGCACCACGGCTGTCGAGCATCTGCATTTCGTTGGCAACGATTTCGGTGGTCCAGCGATCCTGGCCGTCCTGGCCCTGCCACTTGCGCGTCTGGATGCGGCCCTCGATATAAACCTTGGAGCCCTTGCGCAGGTACTCGCCGGCAATTTCGCCAAGGCGGCCAAACAAAACCACGCGATGCCATTCGGTGCGTTCGCGCATTTCACCCGACTGCCGGTCGCGCCAGGCCTCGGAGGTTGCAATGCGAATATTGGTGACCGCGCTGCCGCCTGCGGTATGGCGGGTTTCAGGGTCAGCACCAAGATTTCCGATCAGTATTGCCTTGTTGATTCCACGCGCCATGGGATGGAGTTCTCCTTTCAGGATTCAGCATCAAATTTGAGTGGCAGTCTAGCACAGGGCCGACGGCCCTCAGCCGCCGCAATTGCCCGCCACCATGAAGGCCTTCGCCCCTTATAATTGTGCGCCATGAATCAAGCCACTTCTTCCAGGATGCCAACCAGCCTTGACGACGTGCTTGCCCTGATGCAAGCGGACCGCAAAGCGGTCGATGACCTGATCATGCGCCGCCTGGCGTCCGATGTGTTTCTGGTCAACCAGATCAGCCACCATATCATTCATGGGGGCGGCAAGCGCATGCGCCCGCTGGTGCATCTTCTGAGCGCACGCGCGGCCGGCTACAGGGGCGCCGACCACCACAAGCTGGCGGCCATCATAGAATTTATCCACACCTCCACCCTGCTGCATGACGATGTGGTGGACGAATCGGCCCGGCGCCGCGGCCAGGTGGCCGCCCATGAAGTGTGGGGAAATGCGGCTTCGGTTCTGGTGGGCGACTTTCTGTATTCGCGCAGCTTTCAGCTGATGGTCGAACTCGACCGCATGCCCGTCATGAAAATTTTGGCCGATACCACCAACATCATTGCCGAAGGCGAAGTGCTGCAGCTGATGCAGATGGGCAATCCGGACCTGACCATCGAAGATTATTTCCAGGTCATATCCGACAAGACCGCCTGCCTGTTTTCGGCCAGCGCCCGGCTGGGCGGCGTGCTGGGCGGGCTTGACGAAGCGGCCTGCGACGGCCTGTCCGACTACGGTCTTTATCTTGGTCAGGCGTTCCAGATTGTCGATGACGTGCTCGACTATCGCGCCAGTGATGGCGAGCTGGGCAAGAATGCCGGCGACGATCTGGCCGAGGGCAAGGTGACCCTGCCGCTGATTCTGGCGCTGGCGGCCGCCACGGCCGACGAGCAAAAGAAGATTCGGGGCATGATAGAGGCCGGCGGCAGCGACTCCATCGACGAAGTGCGGGCCATTATGATGCGCACCGGTGCCTTTGATGACGCAATCGGGCAGGCGGAAGCGCTGGCTGCAAAAGCGCGCAGCGCGCTTGAACAGCTGCCCGCCAGCCACGAACGCGAAGCGCTGGCCACGCTGACCGAATACGCCATCAAGCGCGCCAGCTGAAAACAGCGCCCAGGCGCTTTCACGCACCGGCCGGCCCCGCCCGGCCTGAATGCGACAGTCTCACCGGCTTTTTTCAGCAGCGCCAAGGCGTGTCTTATGGATTGGCCAGCGCCCTGACCGCGCGCCTGAAATGCTCGCCACGCTGTTCAAAATCACGGTAGCGCCCAAAGCTGGGCGCGCCGGGCGAAAGCAGCACAACGCCACCCTCGGGCGCCATGCCGGCCGCCAGCTCAACGGCGTCATCAAGTTGATCAGCCTGGTGTATCCGATGCGCCCGGGGGTCACCCTGGCGCGCCCTTTGCCGCCTGTAGGCATCAGCCAATCCGCAGCCGTTGTCGGGCAGCGCAATCAGCCCGGCCAGCTCGTTGTTTTCAGTCCATTCGAGTACAGGCTGCCAGCAGGTGGTTCGGGCGTGTCCGCCGGCAATGAGAATGACCGGTGCCGGCGACAGGGCTTCAAGCGCCGCCCGGGCTGACCAGGGGTTGGTGGAGATGGAGTCGTTGATATAGCGCACGCCATTGATGACAGCCACCGGCTCGAGCCGGTGCGGCAGCGGCCGGAACTCCCTGAGCGCAGCCGCCAGCCTGCGGACATCGCAGCCCAGCTGCAGGGCGGCCTGCAGCGCCAGGGCGGCGTTGTCCAGGTTGTGGCGGCCAATCAGCTGCAGCTCGCGGCCGTCAACCCGAACATCGTCTTTGACAAGCACATTGGCACCTGCACGCCTGGCCAGCGGGGCCCGGTTTGCGCTGATTCGGCCAAAGAGGCCTTCCGTGGCTGCCGCAAGCCGGCCGTCGCCGGCATTGACCAGCAGCGGGCGCCCCTCAAGCAGTTTGACCATGCGCAGCTTGGCATCAATATAGGCCCGCTCGCTGCCGTGCCAGTCCAGGTGCTCCGGAAAAAGGCTGGTCATGATGCCCATGTCCAGCCGCCCTTCAAGGTCGGCCAGCTGATAGCTGGACAGCTCAATCACGGCAATGCCGGCATCCGTGTTCAGGTGGTCCAGCAGCGGCACGCCAATGTTGCCGGCCAGCAGGGTCTTGTGACCGCAGGCGGACAGCAAATGAGCCAGCAATGATGCCGTGGTGCTCTTGCCCTTGGAGCCGGTGACACCCACCACGGTCATGTCTGCAGCACGCTCGGCCAGCCACAGCGAAGCCGGGTTGATAATGGCCACACCGGCAGCACGGGCAGCCACCAGGGCGGGATGGTCAACGGGCACGCCGGGCGAGCGGATCAGGGCATCAAAACCGCGCAGCTCATCACCAAAGGTGCCGTGCAGTACGGGCAGGTCGGTGTCTGCCGCACCGCTTTCGACCAGCACGGTCACATCGGCACTGCTGTTTCCGGCCTGCAGCGCCCGCGCTGCGGCCTGGCCGGCGCGGCCAAAACCAAGCAGCCCGATGCGCCGGTGCGCCAGCTGTTCAATGGTCGGCAAGCAGCTCATGGGGAATCCGGTGTGCACCGCCGGGGCGGCACAGCTGTTCAATATCGGGCACGTCCAGCCCGGTCAGACGATCGGCCAGGCCCGCCACCACGGCGGTGTCCCGCCAGTCTTCACTGGCAACCAGCGTAGCCAGCGCGGCGCGCGCCTCGTCGGCCTCGCCCACGCACTCGAACGGCTTGGCGCCATCCAGCGCCAAAAGTTCTTCGAAGCCGGGCAGCAGGGCTTCATCATCAAGAAGGTTGGCGCCAAAAATGCCGGCCAGCGCCAGCGGTGACATGAACGGCGCCAGCGCCAGAAACACAAACAGGCATTTGGGGCAGCGCCCGCACCAGCGCTCGGTGCGCGCGCCGTCGAGATGAAAATTGCGATTGCACGAGGAAAACACGCCGTGATATTGCCTGAGCGCAGCAAATTCGCGACAGATGGCCAGCTCACGATCGCGCCGCAGCAGGGAGAAAACCAGCAGGTTTGGCGTAATGCAGCGCCTGACCCAGTCATGCAGCATGTCTTCAAATGCGGCCGACTTGGAAAACTGGTGGTTGACCTCGCGGCCGTCGCTGTCGACAACGGTGGCTTCGCTGGCGGAGCGTTCGTTGGCGAAGGCGATGCGGTCAAAGCCGGCCACCAGCGCCTGGACAATGAGCGCGGCGGCATTGATGGCGGTGATGGGCACGTGGCCGTTGTAGGCGCCGCGTGCGTTGAGAACAGGCAGTCCGGGATCAACGCGGCGCTCGATAATGAGATGCCGGCTGCCGGCAGCCCGCGCCACCTTGCCAATGAGCGCGGCCTGCCCCACCTGCACGGTCACCGGCTGCTCGCCCAGGCTGCGCAGACGCTCCAGCGCCACCAGGGAATCCTTGCCGCCGCCCATGGGCACCAAGGTGCGGCGCGGCAGCCGGCACTCAACGGCTGGTGCCGATGAAGTTTCCAGTGCCGGGAAACGCGCAAGCCTGTCCCGGCCCAGTCCGTTATGCCAGGCAAACTCGGCCAGGCCTTCGTCATAAAGACGCTTCAGCCACAGCGCCTGCCAGCGATCGGGCCGGCGATGGGAAAACTCGATCACGGCCGGGCAGCCGGCTTTCCAGTAGCTGATGCCGGCCACCCAGTGCAGCAGGTCCAGGGCCGCCTCCAGGGCCGGCGCGCAGACTGGCGGCAATTGCCACACCGGTAGCCGGAAGGTTTCCCGCAGGGGGATGCCGTCAAGCTCGTATTCGAGCTCGATGCGCCCGGTGTCCGTATCCAGGCGCCGGCGCCCAAAGCGGAACAGGCGGCTGCCATCGCGCTGCCAGCGCTCAGGCGTCCGCATGTTCGCCGCTGATGTCGCCTTGTTCATCCTCTTCGGGCCGCAGTCGGGGCCAGGCGCGCAAAACCGCGTTGACCAGGGTGGCCAGCGGAATGGCAAAGAAAACGCCCCAGAAGCCCCAGATGCCGCCAAAGACAAGAACCGCAATGATGATGGCCACCGGATGCAGGCTGACCACCTCGGAAAACAGTATGGGCACCAGCACGTTGCCGTCCAGGGCCTGGATAATGGCGTAGGCGATGAGCACATACCAGAACCCGGCGCTGATTCCAAAGGCCGCCAGCGCCACCAGCGCCACCGGCAGTGTGGCCACGGCTGCGCCAATATAGGGAATGAGCACCGAAAACCCGACCATCATGGACAGCAGCATGACAAAGGGCAGCTTGAGCAGCGCAAACACAATGTAGGTGACGATCCAGACAATCAGGATTTCCAGCACCTTGCCGCGCACATAGTTGCCGATCTGGGCATCGACCTCGTGCCACACGCGCGTGACCAGCGCCCGGTCGCGCGGCAGATACTGGGCAAACCAGGCCATTAGCCGGTGCTTGTCCTTGAGAAAGAAAAACACCAGAACGGGAATAAGCACCAGAAAAACAAGCAGGCTGACCACGCCGGCCACGCCCGACAGCGACACCAGCGTGGCGCCGTAGCTGACCAGCTCGCTGCCGACATTGTCCAGAAGACGGGACAGCTGGTCCTGCGAAATGAGCGCCAGCTCCTGCGGCGCCTGCTCGGCCATGGATTCCAGATTGTCCATCGTGGCGTCCGCTATTGCGTCATCTGTGGAGGGTGCCACCAGCTGCGGGTAGCGCTCGGGAAGCTGGGCCACCCACTCCTGGGCCATGGCGATGTAGCTGGGCAGGTCGCGAACAATGGCCGCCAGCTGCCGCGACACCATGGGCACCAGCCCGAAGATGAGATAAAACAGCACCGCCATGAAACCGGAAAAAACGCCGATGACGCTCAGCAGGCGGTTGGCTCCCATGCGCTCCAGGCGCAGCACCGCCCCTTCAAGCAGATAGGCCAGGACCAGCGCGGCAAACACCGGCGCCAGCATGCGCCCGAAAACCACAAAGGCCAGCACGCCCAGCACCAGGAACAACGCCAGGATGGCCACCTGCGGATCGGAAAAATGACGCTGAAACCATTGATTGAGGCGAGCAAACATGATTGGCACCGATGAGTTTCCTGCAAATGATACCCGCAAGCAGGCGTTGTGGGGATGGTGTCGTTATGTCTGCCGGAAGCTGTGCCGGCATGAAAGAGGCAACCCACTTGTACCCGGTGAACCTTCCCCCGCAGGAAGGTCACCGGGCATTGCACTTTCATCAGGGAGTGTTGTTACAGCGGGGCAGAAAACGGTTCTTGCCTGTGTGTTGAGGTCGCCTAGAAATTCACGCTGAGCATGGCCTGAACCTCAAGATCGGAACCCAGCTCGTCACTGACCACGCCCAGCAGATTGCCGCCAAAGGCATATTCGGGCGGTGCCCAGCTGGCGTTGAATTCAAGCCTGCTGCGCTGGCCAACGGCCTTGCTCAGGCCAGCCATGAAAGCGTTTTTGGCCAGCTCGGAATCGAGTACGGACGCCAGCGAGGCTGCATTTGGGCGCGGCTGGGTGCGCGTCCGGTAGTCGGCAAACAGCTCCAGATCACTGTCATGGGTCTGCCAGCGCCAGCCCAGGTTGTAAACCGTCAGGTCCGACCAGCTGAAGTTGGGGCTGTTGTGGTCGCCAAGCAGCGCATTGAAGCGAGCCGGCAGCGAACGACTGGCGAAGGCTGAAATATCGCTGTAGAAAATCTGCGAAATGCCAAGATTGAGCCATGAGCGCTCGGTGGCGCGCATGGCCATGCCCACCTGCAGCCGCGGCGGAATGTCAAGCTGGGCACCGGCCCCGTGAACACCGCGCAGGGACGCAAACTCGTCCATGTTTATGCGCGACTGAAAGGCCGCTTCCAGCCTGATGCCCGAAACGGGCTCGCTGGACAGGGCAAAGCGCAGGCCCATGCCCCGGGATGTTTCCGACTGGCTGTGAATGAAGTCGGTCTCTTCGGGCAGGTTCATATGAGCCGCCACCAGGCGCAGGTTGGTGACCGGAAGGCCGGTGCGCTGGCGGGCCAGCACGGCGCTGACGGTCAGGTCGCTGGTGGAGCTGACGCTGCTGACGATGCCGGGCATGAGCAGCGACTGCTCGAAGCGTTCAGCATCGCCGACACGATTGGCCAGGGCGGAATTGAGAAACAGGCCGGCGTGCGACTGGCGAATGTTCAGGTGCACGGTGGTCTTGCCGTCCTTCTGAACCAGCGGAATGGCAAACTCGGGCAGGATGACGGTGTCATCAAACTGGAGCCAGCTGACCTGCGGCAGGCTGCGCTCGGACAGTCGCTCGAGCTCCGGCGTGATTTCACTGACCAGATACTGCTCCCACGGCCCCAGTTCGAAACCGGCCAGATACCAGACCACGCCGGCATAGGGCGACAGCTGGAACGCACCGCTTGCGCGCGCCATGGACCAGGCCGGCCCGGCGCATGCCAGCGACAACGCAAGAATGGTTATTGAAAACAGTCTTTGCTTCACAATCCCGACCTGAACCACCATGGACGGGCCCAGTGTACCCGCTTTCATGACAAAAATACAACGTTGTTGCGCCAAAAACCACACCTTCGAAGCGCCCTGCCTGCTATGATTGCCGCGCGTTCACGAGAAGAGTGTTGTAAATGAACAACAGCCTGCCGGACACCTCGCCTGCCTGCGCACTGACCATTGCCGGATCCGATTCCTGCGGCGGCGCCGGCATTCAGGCCGACCTGAAAACCTTTTCGGCCTGGCAGGTCGAAGGTGCCAGTGTCATCACCGCGATTACGGCACAAAATACCGGCGGCGTGACCAGCGCACTGCCCCTGTCCGCCCGCCTGGTGGCCGATCAGCTTGATGCCGTTCTCGATGATATTCCGGTTGCAGCCGCCAAGACCGGCATGCTGGCCAACGCCGGGATTATTGAGGCGGTGGCCGAAACGCTGTCCTCACACGAGCGCGTGCAGCTGGTCATTGACCCGGTGATGGTGGCAACCGCCGGCGCACGCCTGCTGGATACGGAAGCTGAACAGGTTCTGATCGAAAGGCTTTTGCCGCTGGCCACCCTGCTGACGCCCAACCTGCCGGAAGCGGCTGTTCTGTCGGGCCTGCCGGCTGACAGCGACCCGCGCCGCCTGGGCGAAGCCTTGCTCGCCAAGGGCTGCAGGGCCGTGCTTGTCAAGGGGGGACATGCCAGCGGCCCCGAGGTTGAGGACTGGCTGCTGACCGAAGATGAAGCCGTGTGCCTGCGCCATCCGCGCAACCCCGGCCGCATTCACGGCACCGGCTGCACCCTGTCAGCCGCCATTACCGCCGAGCTGGCCCATGGCCGGGACTTGAGTACGGCCGTACACAATGCCGTGCCCTGGCTGCAGAAAATGATCACCGGCCACTGGCTTGCGCGCCTTGGCAAGCTCGGCATGCTGCCCTTTTCACAGCGGCGGCTTGACCCCTGACACCGTCCGGCACGCCAGCCGCCCATGCTGCGGCGTGCCAATACCCACGATACCCAAATGTCAGGTCAGGCGCTCGCAGATGGCATCGGTCAGACTGTTTGTGGTGCCGCTGCCGCCCAGATCGGGGGTGGTTCGATCGCCTGCGGCGATGGTGTCGGCAATGGCCTGGCGCAGCCTTTGTGCGCGCTCACCGTCACCCATGTGATCGAGCATCTGGGCTGCGCCCAGCATGAGCGCGCAGGGGTTGGCAATGCCCTGTCCGACAATATCGGGCGCCGAGCCGTGAACCGCCTCGAACATGGCCACCCGGTCGCCAATGTTGGCGCCCGGCGCCAGGCCCAGGCCGCCGATCAGACCCGCACAGATATCCGAAATGATGTCACCGAACAGATTGGTGGTGACAATGACGTCGAACTGGTGCGGATCCATGGCCAGCTGCATGCAAGTGTTGTCGACGATCATGTCGTGACTTTCAATGTCGCCATAGTCGGCGGCCACTTCCTGCGCCACGCGCAGAAACAGACCGGACACGTCCTTGAGAATGTTGGCCTTGTGGACGATGGTGACTTTTTTGCGGCCGGTGCGGCGGGCCAGCTCAAAGGCATAGCGCACGACGCGCTCGCAGCCCTTGCGGGTAACAATCGCTTTTGATTCGGCCCGGCTGTCGTCATCGGCGGTCAAGGCGTCTGCGGCCAGGTAGGCGCCCTCGGTGTTTTCGCGCACGGTAATCAGATCGACATCATCCCAGCGCGCCCGCGAGCCCTTGTAACTGATGGCCGGCCTGACGTTGGCGTACAGCTCGAAATGCTTGCGCAAAGCCACGTTGAGCGATCTGAACCCGCCGCCCACGGGCGTGGTCAGCGGTGCCTTGAGGGCAATGGCTGTGCGTTCGATGGAATCCAGGGTGGCGCGGGGCAAAAGCTCGCCCGTTTCTTCCTGGGCGGCCAGGCCCGCCAGCTGAAATTCATATTCCAGGCCGGCGCCGGCCGCATCGAGAACGCGCAGGGTTGCGTCCATGATTTCGGGGCCTATGCCGTCGCCCCTGATAACGGTGATACGCTGCGTCAAGCGACTGTTCCTGTAAGGTTTGAGACAATTGCAAGCGGCGCATTATAGGCCGTTGCGGGACGTGATGCCTTAAAGCAAGCCTCAGCCGGTCGCCCTGTGGCCTGCAAGCATGCGGTCGAGCGCGCCTTCCTGGTCCAGCGCATCCAGATCATCAAAGCCACCAACGTGCTCACCGTTGATGAAAATCTGCGGCACGGTGCGCCGGCCGCTGCGCTCCATCATTTCAGCCCTTTTGCAGGGCTCGGTATCAATCGCGATCTCGTCGATTTCCACGCCTTTTTCATGCAGCAGGTTGCGCGCCCTGACGCAAAACGGACAGGTGGCCGTTGAGTACATTTCAATTTTCATGGTTATCCATCTCCTTGGAAAAAACGCTGGCGACTATATGCACCAGTCGGGTTTGGGCAACCCGCCATACTTGCACGCCAGCCGCACCGGGCCGTCGGGGAAAAGCCGGTACAGCGCTCTGCTGCCGCGCGCCTGCGGCCGGTATTTTCCAAACTCGGCAACCACCACCCGCATCAGCGGCGGGTTGCTGTAGCGGCGGTGATAATCGCGCACGAATTCTATCAGCCACCAGTGATCCTCGCCCAGCTCCACCCCGTCACGCCCGGCCAGGGCCGTGGCGACCGCCGGGGTCCACTGCCCGGCATCGGCCAGAAACCCGCCTTCATCCAGGACGACTGCATGACCGTCAACAAGAATTTTGCCGAATGTATCGCTCATGGGGTGTTCACGGATCGCTTACAGAAAAAACACGCCGGCCGGCGACTGGCCAGCTGCCTCATCCAGGCATGCCGGGTTCGCGCTGCCAACACTCGCCGGCAGCGCCACATTCTGGGGGCCAAGCACGCTGATGCGGGCCAGCTCATGGTCGGTCAGCTGCCTGAAAGGCGCAAAAAACTTGTCCTGCAGATGCGCGCGTCCAGGGCCTGCAAAAATCACTTCAAGATCAAGCTCCAGAGTGGCGCCGGCAAGCACCAGCTCAAGTATTTCACGGCTGCCGGGATCGGCCGGACCGGACGCGATCACAATTTTCCAGCCGCTTTTGTTCCGGCCGCTGCCGGTCGCGGCGACACGGTCGCTGCAGCCTTGAGGCGCTGGCGGCACGGATTCGCCAAAACAGACCGTCTGACGGGCATCGGCCGCTTGGTTCCAGAAGGTCACCAGGCTGGAAAGCTCAAAGGGCGGCTCGGGCGGCGTGCCGAAGCGACGCGCCCAGGAACCGCTGCAAACCGCCAGAGTGGCGCGATGCCATTCGGACAGCTCGCGCCAGCAGGCTGCACACCGGCCAGCGGCATGTTCAACGCCCCGGCCGTGGAAAAACACCATCAGCGCGCCCTCTTCCGGCACCTCGCTCCAAGCTCTGGCACAAGCCAGCGCATCGCGGCACGTCGCCGTGCCCGGCGGGGAGCGAAGCAGAATGATTCGGTGATATTGTAACGGGCCGGTATTCACTGAATGTTTGAAACCTCGATGTTTTTCGCGAGTCTCAAGAGGCGATGAACCACTCGCTCAAATACTTGCTGCTGGCGGCTATTGTAGCGGTCGCCACCACGGCGGGCGCCAACGAACCGGTAAAACTGCCGGATCTCGGCGGCACCAGCACGCGCGTCCTTTCGCCCGAGGAAGAGGCCAGGTTTCCGCACGAATTCTCGCAATTCATGCGCGCCAACGACCTTCTGGTCGAGGATCCGCTGATCAGCGGTTATTTCAGCGACATGGGATTCCGCCTGGTGTCGCGCTCGGACAGGTCGAAGGACTCCTTTCATTTTTTTGTGCTCAAGGAGCCTGAAATCAACGCTTTTGCCATGCCGGCCGGAGTGATCGCCCTTCATTCGGGCCTTATTCTTGAAGCCCGCGACGAAAGCGAGGTGGCCGGTGTGCTGGCCCATGAGATCGCGCACGTGATCCAGGACCACATCGCCCGGGGCGTGGAGGCGAGCCAGAATGTATCCTTTCCGGCCATGATTGCAGCGCTGGGTCTGGCCATTGCCGCCGGCGCCGCCGGGGCCGATGGCGATGCCGCCCAGGCCATCATGTTTGGCGGCATGAGCCTGGCCCAGCAGTTCCAGATCAGCCATACCCGCCAGGCCGAGGCCGAGGCCGACCGCATTGGCATTTCGCTGCTGGCCCGCGGCGGCTATGAACCCCAGGGCATGACGCGTTTCTTCCAGCGGCTCAACCGGATCACGCGCGCCATGGGTGAAGGGCCGCCGGAGTATCTTCGAACCCACCCGCTGACCACCAATCGCATTGCCGAAGCCCGCAGCCGCGCCGACAGCTTTACAGTCAGAAACCCGCGTGATGGCGAGGAATTCCATTTTGTCCAGGCCAGGCTCAGGGCGCTGATGGTGGAACCCTTTGCGGCCCAGCACTGGTTCAGAACGCGCCTGGACGGGTCATCGGACAGGCCCGAGGCCGCCTTGCGCTACGGTTTGGCGCTAAGCCTCATCCAGTCGCGCCGGCTTGAGGAGGCACGCCTGCAGACTGAGTGGCTGCTGGCCACCGATTCCGACAGCCAGCTTTACCAGCTGCTGGAATCGGAGCTGCTGATTGCAGAAAACCGGGTGGCTGACAGCCTGGCCATTCTGGAGCGCCTGTTTTCCGAATACCCCGGCAACCGGCTGATTTCAACCCGCTACGCGCACGCGCTGATGCATGAACGCGACGCCGGCCGGGCCGTCCGTGCGGCCACCGTCCTGCGTCAGTATCTGCGCGATTACCCCGATGATGTGGACATGGTCGAACTGTACGCGCGCGCTGCCGACCGTGCAGGTGATTCGGTGCGCGCCGCCGAGGCGCTGGCCGAAAGCTACTACATGCGCGGCAGCATTCCCGAAGCGCTGGTTCAGCTGGAGCGGGTCAATGACCGTGATGATCTTGATTACTACCAGCGCTCGCGCGTCAACGCGCGCCTGAATGAGCTGCGCACCGAGCGCCTGCGCCTGACCGCGCGCCAGCAGCGCCAGCAGCGGCCGCAATGACGATTGACTGGCGTCCTTCTGCCGGGGCGGAGGCCATACGGCAGCGCGCCCGCCTGCTGGCCGGCATGCGCCGCTTTTTTGCCGAACGCAATGTCATCGAGGTTCAAACGCCCATACTGACGCCCTGCGGCGTGACCGATGTCCATATCGACAGCATGGCCACCCGCCGGCCCGAAACCTGGCTGCGCACCTCGCCGGAATATTTCCACAAGCGCCTGCTGGCGGCCGGTTCGGGCGATATTTATGAGCTGGGCCAGGTGTTTCGGCGCGATGAGGCGGGCCGCTTTCACCAGCCTGAATTCACCCTGCTGGAGTGGTATCGCGTGGGCTGGGACTGGCGCCGGCTGGCCGCCGAAACCGTTGACCTGATCAGGCTTTGCCTGCCCGACAACAGGGTTGACGAGCCTGTGCAATGGCGGCCCTGGCGGCAGTGCTTTATTGACGACCTGGGCATTGACGGCCTGCTGGCCGGGCGGGACGAGCTGGCGGCCCTGGCCGATGATGCCCCGGACGGACTGGAGCGCGACGCGCTGCTCGACTGGCTGTTTGCCACGCGTATCCAGCCGGCGCTTGGCGCGCGCACCATCACGGTGGTTTACGACTACCCCGCCAGTCAGGCCGCTCTGGCGCGATTGCGTCCCGATGACCCGCGCGTGGCCGAGCGCTTTGAGGTGTTTGTCGGCGCCACCGAACTGGCCAACGGCTACCGCGAACTGCTGGCAGCCGACATTCAGCGCCGCCGCTTTGAGCGCGACAATCGCATTCGCCGGCAGCGCGGACAGCCCGCCATGCCCGTGGATGAACACCTGCTTGCCGCCCTGGCTGCGGGCATGCCCGAATGCTCGGGCGTGGCGCTGGGCGTGGACCGGCTGCTCATGCTGGCCCTGGGCGCCAGGGCTATTGACGAGGTGGTGTCGTTTGCCCGCCGTCCGGGTGAATGAACGGCCAGTGCCAGCGTTCGAACAACCGGTCGCGCCACAGGCGCAGGCGCACGCCCGTTGCCAGCGCATTGGGCTGGATCATGCGGCTGACGTGTTGTGCATCAACGGTTGCCTGCCCCTCATCATCGCGAGTCACAACCAGCTGCAGGGCCGGCAGGGAATCAATTCGCGCCTGCCTGAGCACGGAGGGGATGTCCCGCTCCACCCGCCCCTGGGCATCAACAACGCCGGTCAGCCAGCCGTAAATCGTCTGTCCATCCTGCATTTCAATCTGCCAGATGTTCATGGAACGGTTGCGGGCCAGCACCCGGGCTTCGTCGCAGTGCGGCCTTGTTCCGGCCGGGACAAAATGCCGCTTGATGCGCCCCTGGCCGGACTCGGTGAGAATCTCCTCTATTCTGTCGGGCCATTCGGCCACCAGCACGCTGCGGGCCGGCCACGCGGCCGCAATCACAATGACTGAAAGCAGGGCAGCGACCGTGCCCGACAGACGCAGCACAAATGACAGCAGTCGTGGCATCATGGATGAAAATATATCATGCAGAATGCAAGCCGTGCCCGGGCCCGGTCAGGGGGCAAAGTCGGGGAGCCGGCCGGCGTTTGATTTCGCACAGGAGCGAGCATGGACGGCGTGATAACTGTTCGACCGGCACGCAGCACCGAAATTGCTGCACTAGCGCAGCGCGTGGCGCAAAGGCTGCCCGATGTCATGGCCCACCTTGGCCGCCGCGAGCGCCTTGAAGGGCATTTGTCCAGCCTGATTCCCGACCAGTGCCTTTATGTGGCCACAATGGACAACCAGCTGGCCGGAATGGGCGCGGTCGATCTCGACCATGCACGCCTTCTGGCGCTGTTTGTCGACCCGGACATTGCGTCCGGAAAAACCGCCCCGCGACTTCTGGCCGCGCTTGAAAACCACGCCCTGAAATTTGGTGTGCGCCACCTTGGCGGTGCAGCCCGCAAGAACAGCGCCCGCCTGCTGGAGTCGCTGGGCTACCGCTGCCAGCCTTTCCCCGGACACCCCGAGAAAATGGTTGTCGGCCGCAGCCTGGTTGACCAGGCCAGTGCGGAAACACGCCGCATCATGCAGATTTGCGATGAGCTGGAAATACCACAGAGCTACGGTGC